>NZ_JBSFBL010000058.1:0-46904 GCF_053592935.1 Kribbella sp. NPDC002412 | reverse complement strand
CCGCAGCAGCTGCGCGGCCCGGTTGGGCACGAAGTCCAGCTCGGCCGCGGCTTCGAGCACCCGGCGCCTGGTCTCCTCGGCGACCGCGACGTCGCGGCGGTCGTTCAGCACGAACGAGACGGTGGGCTGGGAAACGCCCGCGCGACGCGCGACGTCGGTCATCGTGATGCGCTTCGGCCGGCCGGCCGGATCCTTCGCCATGGTCCCCCTTCACGGTCCGCGGCGCCGTCGCCGCGCTCGCACCAATTCAATATCACAGCGTGGGCCAATACGTATTGCGTCCCACCGTACACCGCTGCTACCGTCGCCGGTCAATACGTATTGGGTGGCACGCCGGGCCACCCAGCGGTCAAGGAGGCAGACCCATGACAGGCATCCATTCACCCGGTAGCTCCGTCGCGCGCCGCACCCTGCTGAAGGCCGGGGTCGGCGGGCTCGGGCTGGCAGCGCTGGCCGATCTGGCCGCCTGCGGGAACAGCAGCGGCTCGTCGTCGAAGACGCTCAAGATGCTGTACTTCGGCGAGCAGGCGCAGGCGACGCAGCTGCAGAACCGGTTGCAGCCGGAGATCACCAAACTCGACGCGAGCATCAAGTTCGAGATCTCGGCCATCAACGGCACCGACTGGAACGACTTCCTCGCCAAAGTGCTGACCCAGATCGCGGCCGGCACCCCGCCGGACATCATCAGCGTCGCGACAGAGGGCCTGCAGCTGATGGCGTCCAAGGAACTGGCGATCCCGCTCGACGACTACGTCACCAAGGACCTGGACGCGCTGAAGACCTACTTCGCCGACATCCACCCGGCGCTGGTCGAGTCGATGATGTACCAGGGCCACCTGTGGGAGCTGCCGGACAGCTTCAACGCCGGGAACATGTTCTACAGCACCAGCTTGTTCCAGCGGGCCGGAGTCGCGCCGCCGAGCGACGCCTGGACGCTCGACGACTTCGAGTCGGCCGCGACCAAGATCGCCAAGTTCAACGGCGTCAACGCGTTCGGCTGGGTCGTGCGGCTGTGGGGCAGCTGGACGTCGTTCATGTACGCCAACAACGCCAACCTCCTCGAGGAGGGCAAGTACGACGGCGGCGACTGGCTGTGGAGCAAGGCGTACGCCGGCAACCCGGCCGCCGCGGGCCGCAAGGGCGGCTGGAAGTGGGGTGCTCCCACCGCCAACTCCGAGGGCACCGTCGAGGCGCTCGACTACATGATCCAGCTGACCAAGAAGGGACTGTCGCCGTCGCCCGACGTCGGTGGCGGCGGCACGCTGCAGGGCCTGTTCGCCTCGAACCGGATCGGCATGTCGATCGGCGGCGGGTTCTGGGCCGGCGGGCTGACCAACGCGGGGATGCAGAACGGCAGCTTCGACGTCACGATGTTCCCGAAGTGGAAGAGCCAGCGGCACCTGTTCGGCGCCGGCGGCTACGCCATCTTCAAGTCGTCCAAGAAGAAGGACCTTGCCTGGGAAGTCCTGAAGCTCCTGGTGCAGCCCGAGTCGTTCGACCTGGTCTTCCCCGGGAACGTGACCACCCCCGGCCGCAAGTCCCTGGTGACGGCCGACCGGTACGCGAAGACCGGCCCGAAGCACTGGTCGGTGTTCTACGACACGCTGACCAAGCACCCCGAGACGGCGCCGATCCCGGCTCCGCCGTACTACAACGCCCTCGCGACGGCGCTCAACCAGCGCACCACCCAGGCGATCTCCTCCGGCGACGCCAAGGCGGCCCTGGACGGGTTGCAGGCCGACCTCGAGAAGGCCGCGGGAGCCAGCTGATGTCCGCCGCCACCGCAGCGGTGCGGGCCACCGCGTCGAAGCGGCGAAGGCATCCCTCCGCCCACCGGGAGGCCCCGTTCGGCTTCGCGATGATCGGGCTGTCCGTCCTGTTCGTCGCGGTGTTCACCGCCATCCCGATCGTCGCCTCCCTCGGCCTGTCGTTCTTCTCCTGGGACGTCATCTCCGAGCCGCAGTTCGTCGGGCTGGAGAACTACCAGCGGCTGCTCGAGGACGGGCCGGTCCTCAAGTCCTTCGGCGTGACCCTCGGGATGTCGGTCGCCATCGTCGTACTGCAGCTGATCGTCGGCCTCGGCCTGGCGGTCCTGGTCAACCAGCGCGAACTGGTGTGGGTGCGGACCCTGTTCCGGACCTCGTTCTACCTGCCGTTGCTGGCGTCGACCGCCGCCGTGTCGATCTTCATGGGCTACCTGTTCGACTACAAGTTCGGGGTCGTCAACTACTACCTCGGGCTGCTCGGGATCTCGAACGTGCCCTGGTTGACCAGTGGGTTCGGCGCGGCCACCACGATCGTCCTGATCACCGTGTGGCAGCAGGCCGGGTTCACCTTCGTCCTGTTCGTCGCCGCGCTGATGTCGGTTCCCACGGATGTCCAGGAGGCGGCGCAGATCGACGGCGCGGGCGCCGTACGCACCCTGTTCCGCATCAAGATCCCGCTGATCAGCCCGACCATCCTGTTCGCGGCAGTAGTTGCCCTGATCAACGCGATGCAACTGTTCGACCAGCCGTACATCATGACCAAGGGCGGCCCCGGGTCGGCGACCACGACGGTGACGATCTCGATGTACCAGAAGGGCTTCCAGGACCTGCAGTTCGGGTACGGCTCCGCGATCGCGATCGTCCTGCTGGCGGCGATCCTGGCCATCACCGGGTTGCAGTTCCTCGCGGCACGGAAGTTGGTGTTCTACCAATGAGCACAGTGCACAGAACCGGAGCGATCGCCCGGACCGGCCGGATCGCCGGCATCGTGGTGCTGGTCGTCGCGGCGATGGTTGCCCTCGGCCCGTTGCTCTGGACGGTCACCACGTCGCTGCGGACGCCGGCCGAGGCGTTCAGCAACCCACCGCAGTGGATCCCGCTGCAGCCTGACTTCTCCAACTACAGCGCGGTGTTCGACCGGATCCCGATCGGCCGGTTCTTCGTCAACAGCGTGATCGTGACCGGGTTGATCGTGGTCGGCCAGACCATCACCTGCACGCTGTCCGGCTACGCGTTCGCGATGGTCAGCTTCCCGGGCCGCTCGGTGATCTTCGCGATCTTCCTGGCCACCATGATGGTGCCGCTGCAGACGATCATCATCCCGGTGTTCGTGATCATCCGGTACCTCGGACTGTCGGACAGCCCGATGTCCTTGGTCGTGTCGGCACTGGGCAGCGCGTTCGGCACGTTCCTGATGCGCCAGTACTTCATGCAGATGCCCAAGGAACTCGGCGAGGCGGCCCGGATCGACGGCGCCGGCCACTTCCAGACGTTCCTGCTGGTCTACGCCAAGATGGCCGGTCCGGCAATCGCGACCCTCGCGATCCTGAACTTCTCCGGCTTCTGGGCGGAGTTCTACCGGCCGCTGATCTTCCTGCAGAGCCAGGACAACTTCACGTTGCCGCTCGGCCTGGTCGGCCTGCAGGGAAACCTCGGCACCGGATCGATCTCGGTGGTGCTGGCGGGCGTGGTGCTCGCCATCCTGCCGAGCGTAGTGCTGTTCATCTTCGCGCAGAGATACTTCATCGCTGGCATCACGGCAGGAGCTTCACGGTGACCCGAACGCAATCCGCGCCCCAGTCTGCCGGGACGGTGGCGCACCTCCGCCCCGCCTTCCACGTCCGGCCGCCGCGGGGATATCTCAACGACCCGAACGGCCCGATCGAAGCGGGCTCCGACGTACACCTGTACTTCCAGTCCCGGCCGACGCTCGACCTGGAGGTACCGGTCGAATGGGGGCACGCCACCTCGTCCGACTACGTGCGCTGGACCCTGCACCGGCCGGCGATGGCTCCGCTGCCCGACGGACCTGACCGCGACGGCTGCTGGTCCGGCAACACCGTGTGGGACGGCGACCGGATCCGGGCCTTCTACTCGGGAAGGGTGGACGGTCTCCCCTACCAGTCCGTGCTCACCGCCGTCTCGGACGACGGGGGCCACACCTTCGGTCCCCCCAGCCAAGCGGTCCCCGATCCGGCGCCGGACGAGCAGGCGATCATGTTCCGCGACCCGTTCGTGTGGCGCGAGGACCACGCGTGGTGGATGGCCGTGGGCGTCGGGTACGCCGGTCGCGGAGCCAGCATCCGGCTCTACCGGTCGGCCGATCTGCGAACCTGGTCGGCCGAAGGCGACTTGGCGGAACTGCCCCGAAGCCACGCCGGCGGCGACGACACCGGCGCCGCCTGGGAATGTCCCCAGGTCCTCACGCTCGACGGCCGCCGGATCGCCGTGGTCTCGTCCTGGTCACCCGAAGGCGGTCCCAACCAGGTGCTGTCGTTCGACGTCGCCGTACCGACCCTGCCGCATCGCGTCGACCACGGCACCAACTTCTACGCGGCCTCGGCGCTGCGCGACAGCAGGTTTGGGCCGCTGCTCTTCGGCTGGCTGACCGAGGGGCGCGACAAGCTGGGCTGGATCGATGGGTGGGCCGGGGTCATCTCACTCCCCCGGGTCGTCCGCCTCGGTCCGGACGGCTCGCTCCGCAGCGCACCGGTCCCGACCGTCGACACCCTCCGCATCGGCTCCGGATCCGCCGCTGACGGAGCCACGACAGGGCCCCAGTGCGAGATCGAAGTACCGGGCGGGTCGGGGCGGGTCGTCGTGCACTTCGACGACTACGAACGGCTCGAGATCGAGCTGGACCCGGCAGCCGACACGCTGACGATCGACCGCGGCCAGGCCAGCCTCGACACCCATGCCCACGACGGACGGATGCAGGCAACCCAAGCTTTCGACCCGATGTCGGACCGCCCGGCCGCCAGGATCTTCATCGACGGCTCAGTGGTCGAGGTGTTCACCAGCGGCGGCCGCGTACTGAGCACGCGCATCTACCCCACCACCCCACCACCTTGGAGAATCGAAGCCCCACCCACCGCCCGGCATTGGCCGCTCGCTCCCTGACCGCTGGAATTGTCGGCGCAACGGTTCATGATCGGGGTATGGGTCAGGGTGGTCGGCGGCTGGTCTGAATGGCTGGGCTCCGGCGGACTGTCAGGCTGTCCGGTGGTCCCGGTCACGGCCAGGTCTTCTACGTCGAGGACTGGGAGGAACGCCGGCGCGCGGCGCAGCGAATGGGGCGGACCGCCGAGGACTTTCAGGGCTGGGCGCTCGCCTACCGACCGGCGGGCGACGGCTCCGATGTCTGGATCTGGAGCGACCCCTCTGACGGCCGCGGCCGTTAGAGGGGTCGATTGTCGGCGGACTCTGATAGATCTACCTGCGGATGACCAGGTAGGAGGACGGATGCGATTCACCCAGGCTTTCGAGATCACCCAGTGGGAGCAGGCGGCGTACGACGAAACAGGCAAGCTGCAGCTTGGTCGCGCAACGGTCGGCAAGACCTTCGGCAACGGCGATCTCGACGGCACCAGCTCGGCCGAGTTGCTGATGGTCGGGACCGCCGACGGCCCGGCGGCGTACACGGCGGTCGAGCGGTTCACCGGACGGCTGGCCGGCCGGGAGGGCTCGTTCGTGATGGTGCACGGCGCGACCGCCGACCAGACCTCCTCGCCGGGCAAGATCGTCGCCGCCGACGGCGACCTGACCGGCCTCACCGGCACCGTCGTCTACGAACACGACGAACAGGGCGCCCGCATCACGGTCGACTGTGAGCTGCCTGAATGACAGCCAACGAGAAGGTCGCGCTGGTCACCGGCGGCAACAAGGGCATCGGCTTCGAGGTCGCCCGTCAGCTGGCCCAACTGAACCACCGCGTGGTGATCGGATCGCGCGACGAGGACCGCGGCCGGACAGCGGTCGAGAAGCTCCGCTCCGAGGGCGCGGAGGCGTCGTACGTCGTCCTGGACGTCAGCAACCCGGACAGCATCAAGACTGCGATCCAGGGGCTCGCGCGCCTCGACGTACTCATCAACAACGCCGCCACCGCCCCGCCCGAAGGCCCACCGAGCGAGGTGCCGCTCGACGTACTCAAACAGACCTACGACACCAACGTCTTCGGCCTGATCGCCGTGACCCAGGCCGCCCTCCCGCTGCTACGCCAATCCGAAGCCGGCCGCATCGTCAACCTGTCCTCCGGCGCCGGCTCCCTGACCATCGTCAGCCAGCCCGACTGGCGCCCAGAATGGAACGGCCTCGCCTACAACACCTCGAAATCGGCCGTAAACGCAGTAACCGTCGCCTTCGCAACCGAACTTCGAGACACCCCCATCAAGGTCAACGCAGTCAACCCCGGCTACACCAAATCCGACATGTCCCCCAACGCCGACCGCCCAACAGCCCAAGGCGCAGCGGTCGTGGTCAAATACGCCCTCCTCCCCACCAACGGCCCCACCGGCGGCTTCTACGACGAAACCGGCCCAATCCCCTGGTAACCCTCAACACCAGCGCTTAGCCGTGGATCGCGGCCGACCAAGCCGTCAGCAAGCGTGACAATCCCACGCTCCGCGAACCGCCAGACATTGCTTGGGCTGGACGTCAACTGCGGGTGTCGATCTGTTCGTCGAGCCAGTCCGGCCGTGCGAGGTCACCATCGTCGAGCCATTCGGTACCGGCCGTGTCTCGGTGTGGTCCCTGGTGCTGGCCGAGGACGCATGGGTCTTCGCTGCGCGGGTTTCGCCCATAGCAAGTCACCTCCTGGGCGGACCGCAGTACGGGCCAATCCCGCCGCTTGGCGTCGTGCATGTCGCCCCCTGCTCCAATCTCTTGAGCGGCCGGCTCTCGCAGACCGCCGCTGGAACGGTCAGGGCGACGGGGCAGGGAACCGCGTACCGTCAACGCGCCTCGCTTGGCTCACCCACCGCCCTGACCGAGTGGCACAACGCTAGAAAGTGATCACACACGGTTGAAGAAAATTGCTTGAAATTTCTCGCGAAGGTGTTGACTGTTGCGCGATCAGGCGCGCACGCTGTGTGAGCAACCCGGCCACCGACCCGCATCGCCCAGGAGACGCCCTATGGACCACAAGCAGCCTGAACGCCTCGAACACATCGCCACTGATCCGAACACCGGGAAGGACGGCTGTCCGTCGTACTACGCAACCGAGGACGGTCGGTTCATCGCGCAGGGCTACAAGCTGACGAGCGACGAGGCCCGCGCCCAGCTCGTGAGCTTCCCGGACGGTGAAGACGCGGTGATCATCACGAAGGGCCTCGCCGACCTGATCGTTGCCCACCACACCGGTACGACGGCGTGACTGGCTCGACCTTCGTCGCCGCCGGACCCGAATTCGTCAAGTTCGCTCGAAGCTATGAGCACACGGCGTACCGGCTGGAGGTGAGAGACAACTACGCCGATCCCGGCGAGGCGGAGCACGTCCAGAAGTTCCTCGCCGGCCAACCGGGTGACGACGCATGGATGGAGGACTGGATGGGCCTGATCCTCCGCCGCACGCTGGAGGGTCAGCGCATCGAACGCGTCCGCGTCGTCACCGAGCCCTGGTCCGACTACACGAGGTTCGGCCTCAACCTGTCGCGGCTCAACACCGCGGCCGGCGAGGACATCCGCTACATGCCGCGGGACCGCGCGACCGAGCTCGGCCTGCCGGCATACGACTACTGGCTGCTCGACTCGCACAAGATGTGCATCCTGCGCCACGACGACCAAGACGTCCTGCTCGGCGCGGACGTGATCCAGGATCCTCAGGTCGTGGTCGAACACGCGCACTACCGTGACATCGCACGACGATTTGCGCTGCCTCGTGCCGCGTACCTCAGCAGATTCGACGACGAGTTCCTCCGCAAGAACCACATCGACAAGTAAGTGAGCGTGGGTGTCCAGTTTTCAGCGAGCGCGCGAGTCGCTCGGCAACCGGCTTCGGGAGATGAGGCTGGACGCCCATCTCACCGGCCGCGGCCTGTCGAGCGAGGCCGGATGGGCCCCGTCGAAGGTCTCCAAGATCGAGGCCGGCCGGCAGACACCCTCCGATACCGACATCACGACGTGGGCCCGGATCTGCGGCAGCGACCAGCTCGTTCCGGAGCTCGTGGCAACACTGCGCTCGCTCGAACAGCAGTACGTCGAGTTCCGGCGGATGTTCCGGACCGGGCTCCCGTCCAGGCAGCGGTCGATCGCCGAGATCGAGTCGAAGACCAAGCTCACCCGAAACTTCGAGCCATGCTTCGTGCCCGGCCTGCTGCAGACGGCCGAGTACGCCAGGTATCGATTCGCGGAGGGCGATCCCGAGGAGTCCGAGCGCGGCGTACCGAAGAGCGAGGCCGAACTCGAAGAAGCAATCGCCGCACGCATGGACCGGCAGCGCGCCCTGCACCGCGGCGACGCGAAGTTCCACTTCGTCATGACCGAAGCCGTGCTCCGCTACCAGGTCTGCCCACCAGACGTGATGACCGGACAAATCGGCCACCTGATCTCGATGACCACGCTCCCGACCATCCGCGTCGGAATCATCCCGTTCGGCGTACCCCTGAATGTCGGCCCACTCCACGGCTTCTACCTCTACGACAACAAACTCGTCCTGGTAGAACTCTTCACCGCAGTACTCAACGTCAGCCAGACCGACGAGATCGCAGCCTACGAACGCGTCTTCACCCACCTCGCCGAAGCCGCCACCTACGGCCCCGCCGCCCGCTCACTCCTGACCCACGCCCTCGAACAACACCAGAGCACGCCTCGCGATCTCAGCAGCGGATAGTCCGGCGCCCTCAGTGCGGGTTGGGATACGGCTCAGGCGCCAGGCACCTACGGCATCCACTCAACAAGCAGAACGGCGACAGCGGAAGCGGCGCCTAATTGGCGTGTCAGTCGTCTAGCGGGCGTGACAGGCCTTGAGGAGGTTGCCTCTTCCGGGCGCTTCGAGGGTCGGCAGGAGGCGTTGGAGTACGGCGGCTTGGGAGGCGAGGGCGACGTCCAAGGCGTGAGTCGTGCGGGCCACGGTTTTGACTTCCTGGGCGGCACCCAGCTTGGACTCGGCGATCAAGCAAGCCAAGCGGGCGCGGGTGTAGGTCTGACCGACGTCGGCGCACGCGAGCGCTTCGACGGACTGTTCGCGCTCGTCATAGACGATCTCGATGCTGAAGGCCGGCGAGTAGTACCGCAGGCCATGGTCGTGGAGCTCTGGTCCGAGGAATCCGTGCTCCACGACGAGAAACCCGAACGCTCCCTCGACGCGCTCAGACAGCCACAGCGACCGGGCACGACGGCCGGACCGCGGTGGCTTCAGCTGATCACCCACGGAGACCGACCACCCGGTTGGTCACGACTCGCAACTCCTTCATTCGGTCGAGTCCGTCAGCTTTGAAGGGCTCATTCTTCGACCGCTTCGCGCGTGTCCATGTTCGTTTGCACGATCGCGCGTCCCACGCAGTAGTTCAACCAAACAGTCACCGACGGGGCGTGTCGTCAAGTTGCGTGCCCGCGGTCACGGCTATCACAGTCCTTGACCGCGGGCGCCGGCCGAGTAGTCGCTCGCGGGCGGTAGCCCGCAAACGTCGGCGGTAGCCGACAGTCCCGGCTGTAGCCGGAAAGGATGTACCGGCGATGAGCCGGGGGGTGGGTGGGAGCGGGCGTAGTGGGCGCGTTGAGGAGCGGAGCGACGAAAGGCGCCCGCGTAGCACGCGTGGGTTGGACTTCCCGCTAGAAGGGGAGTTTGGGTTGGGGTGGGGCGTGGGTGGGGTCTACTCCGTCGAAGAGGCTGCTGACTGATTCGCCCTCGTGGATTCGTTTGATGGCTTCGGCGAAGAGGGTGGAGACGGAGCTGACCTGGAGCTCGGGGAAGCCGGGTGGGCGGGGGACGGTGTCGGTGCTGATGACTTCGGTGACCGAGGGGTGGGAGCGGAGGCGCTCGACTGCGGGGCCGGCGAAGAGGCCGTGGGTGCAGGCGACGGCGGCTTGGGTGCAGCCGAGGTCTTTGAGGCGGTCCAGGAGCTCCATGATCGAGCCGCCAGTGGCGATCTCGTCGTCGAGGATGATGGCGCGCTTGCCGGCCACGTCGCCGACGATTGCGTCGATGACCACGCGGTCGTCGGCGAGCCGTTGCTTGCTGCCGGCTGCGACCGGCAGGCCGAGCAGGCGGGCGAACTGGGTGGCGGTCTTGGCGTTGCCGAGGTCGGGGCTGACGACGACCGTGTCGCTGAGGTCGCGGCCGCGGAAGTGGTCGGCGAGTACGCCGATCGCGGTCAGGTGGTCGACCGGGACGGAGAAGAAGCCGTGCACCTGCGGCGCGTGCAGCGCCATGGTCAGCACGCGGTCGACGCCGGCCGCGACCAGGAGGTCGGCGACCAGGCGGCCGCCGATCGAGATGCGGGAGGCGTCCTTCTTGTCGGACCGCGCGTAGGCGTAGTGCGGCATCACCGCGGTGATCTGCTGCGCGGAGGCGCCTCGCGCGGCGTCGATCATCAGCAGGAGCTCCATCAGGTGCTCCTGGGTCGGTGGCACCAGCGGCTGGACGATGTACACGTCCCGCTGCCGGCAGTTGACCTGCAGCTGGACCTGTAAGCAGTCGTTGCTGAACCGATGGATCTCGACCGGTGAGAGCGCTACGCCGAGATCGGCGCAGATCCGCTCCGCCAAACCAGTGTGGGCACTTCCGCTGAACACGACGATCTCTCGCACGGCTCTCCCCGAATGCTGCCGACCCGACAACCGCAGCCTATCTCGCCGAACAGCAAGCTCGTGCCAGCGCCTGTGGACAACTCAGCTGCCGAGCAGCCGAGCCAGGACCTCCGCGGCGGTCCGGCAATCCTCGGTCGAGGCGTCGAGGTGCGTGACGACCCGCAGCTGGGTCGGCCCGACACCACCTACGAGTACGCCGGCCGCCCGAGCCCCCTCGACGACCTCAGGCACCGACTTGCCGGTGGCGGCCAGGTCGGCGACCACGATGTTGGTCTCCACCTGGTCGGGCTTGACCGAGCCGGGCGCGGCATCGGCCAGTACGTCGGCAATCAGCCGAGCATGAGCGTGGTCCTCGGCCAGCCGCTCCACGTTGTGCTCGATCGCGTACAGCCCCGCCGCAGCCAGTACGCCGGCCTGCCGCCAGCCCGCGCCGAGACGCTTCCGCCACACCCGGGCCTCACGGATCAGCTCAGTCGACCCGACGAGCACCGAGCCCACCGGGGCGCCCAGACCCTTCGACAGACACACGCTGGCAGCCTGAGCCCGGGACGCGTACGACGCCATCGACACACCAGACGCGACGGAGGCGTTCCACAACCGCGCCCCGTCGAGGTGGAGCGACAGGCCGCGGGCATCCAGTTCGTCGGCCAGAGCGTCGTACGCGTGCTGGATGGCGCCGCCGCCGAAGTTGTGGGTGTTCTCGACCGAGACAGCGGCCGTGCTCACGAAGTACCGCCCGAGGTCGGCGGAGATCAGCGTGCGGATCTGCTCGAGGTCGATCTGCCCGGCCGGCGCGCTCCAGGTGCGAGTGGTGACGCCGCTGACGGCCGCGTGCGCGCCGAGCTCGGCCCGGGCGATGTGGGCGCTCGCCTCACACAGGATCTCCGCGCCCGGCGGCACGAGGGCACGGACGCCGAGGATGTTCGCGAGTGAGCCGCTGACCGTGAACAGGCCGGCCTCGTGGCCGAGCAGGTCGGCCACGGTCTCCTCGAGCCGGTTGATCGTCGGGTCCTCGCCGTACACGTCGTCGCCCAGCGGCGCCGACGTCATCGCGGCCAGCATCCCCGCCGACGGCCGGGTGACGGTGTCCGACCGCAGATCGATCATGCAGCGCCCCGGATCATGCCTGGGCGCCGCGGAGCCGCTCCGCCACCAGGAACGCGAGCTCGAGCGACTGGTGCCGGTTCAGCCGCGGGTCGCAGGCGGTCTCGTAGCGGTTGACCAGATCCTCCGCGACCAGCTCCTCACCGCCGCCCAGGCACTCGGTCACGTCGTCGCCGGTCAGCTCGATGTGCATCCCGCCCGGCCAGGTCCCGACCTGCTCGTGCGCGTCGAAGAAGCCCTGGACCTCGTCCATGACCGCGTCGAAGCTGCGGGTCTTGTACCCGTTCGGAGTCTCGAACGTGTTGCCGTGCATCGGGTCGCACACCCACGCGATCGGCGAGCCGTGGTCGCGGACCGCCTCCAGCAGCGGCGGCAGCGCCGCGCGGATCTTGCCGGCGCCCATCCGGGTGATGAAGGTCAGCCGGCCCTCGATGCCCTTCGGGTTCAGCTTGTCGATCAAGGTCCGGATGTAGTCCGGAGTGGTGGTCGGGCCGATCTTCACGCCCAGCGGGTTCGACAGCGACGCCAGGAACTCGACGTGGGCGCCGTCCAGCTGCCGGGTCCGCTCCCCCACCCACAGCAGGTGGCCGGAGACGTCGTACGGCTGCTCGGTGCGGGAGTCGATCCGGGTCAGCGCGTGCTCGTACTCCAGGATCAGCGCCTCGTGCGAGGCGTAGAAGTCGACGGTGTGGAACTCCTCCGAGTTCGCCCCGCAGGCCCGCATGAAGGCGAGCGCGCGCTCGATCTCGCTGGCCAGCCGCTCGTACTTCTGGCCGACCGGGGACGACTTCACGAAGTCGGTGTTCCAGGCGTGCACCTGGTGCAGGTCGGCGTACCCACCGGTGGTGAACGCACGGGTCAGGTTCAGCGTGGCCGCGGCCGCGTTGTAGACCCCGCGCAGCCGCCGCGGGTCCGGGATCCGCGCCTCCGGGCTGAACTCGAGCCCGTTGACCGCGTCACCCCGGTACGACGGCAGCGTGACGCCGTTCCGGGTCTCCTCACCGGAGCTGCGCGGCTTCGCGTACTGGCCGGCGATCCGGCCCACCTTCACCACCGGCACGCTCGCGGCGTACTGCAGTACGACGGCCATCTGCAGCAGCACCCGCAGCTTGGCCCGGATGTTCTCCGCGGTCACGCCGTCGAAGGTCTCCGCGCAGTCGCCGCCCTGGAGGATGAACGCCTCGCCCCGGGCGACCGCACCGATCTTCGCGGTCAGGTCGTCGCACTCACCGGCGAACACCAGCGGCGGCAGCGTCCGCAGCTCGGTCATCACCTGGTCGAGCACCGCCGAGTCCGGCCATTCCGGCTGCTGGAGCGGCTTCAGCGCCCGCAGCTCGTCCAGGCTCGGCACACCGGGCACTTCCCCCGCAGTCAACGTCGCGAATTGCATGGCCCAACTTTAGGCCAGGCCTCAGCAAGCCTGATCGCCGTCTCAGGTCAACGCGCTGAGATCCGGAGGTACGTCGACCGCGTGCTCCCGCAGCACTGCCAGCGGGATGGTGTCCAGCGACCGCGCATGAGTCGACGCCAGTACGACGGGAGCCGCCACGCCCTCGTGGTACGCCTGCAACCAGCGGACCGCGACCACGCACCAGCGATCGCCCGGTTTCAGACCGGGGAACTGCAGCTCGGGGCGCGGGGTCACCAGGTCGTTCCCGACCGAGACCTGATGGGCGAGGAACTCCGATGTCATCACCGCGCAGACTGTGTGGCTGCCGAGGTCCTCCGGGCCGCTCGTGCAGCAGCCGTCGCGGTAGAACCCGGTGACCGGGTCGGTACCGCACTCCTCCAGCGGCTCGCCGAGCACGTTCAGGTCGCTCTCCATGCCGACCATCCTCACCCGCCGAGCGGGGAATCGGGGATCAGCTGGCCTTGGTGTCGCCGAGCCGGACGTGCTCGTCGACCGACTCGCCGGCCTTGATCAGCTCCTTGGCCTTGTCGGCGTAGATGTCGACGTACTCCTGGCCGGACAGGTCCATCAGCGCGTACATGATCTCGTCGGTGACCGAGCGCAGCACGAACCGGTCCCGCTCCATCCCCTCGTAGCGGGAGAAGTCCAGCGGCTTGCCGATCGCGACGCCGGGACGGATCAGCCGTGGGAACCGGCGGCCCTTCTCCCGGTAGAACCAGTTCGGCCAGAGCTGGCCGGGCGGCTGCAGCTTCTCGGTGTCGATCATCGCGACCGGGATGACCGGTACGCCCGCCACGATCGCCATCCGGGCCACGCCGGTCTTGCCCTTGTAGAGCCGCCCGTCGGGCGATCGGGTGCCCTCGGGGTAGATCCCGAACAGCTCGCCCTTCTTCAGGATGTCCAGCCCGGTGTTCAGCGCGGCCAGCGAGGCGCGCCCCCCGGACCGGTCGATCGGGATCTGGCCGACGGACCGGAAGAAGGTCGCGACCAGCTTGCCCTTGAGCCCCGGGGCGGTGAAGTACTCCGACTTCGCCGGGAAGACGATTTGCCGGGGCACCGCGACGGGCAGGAAGATCGAGTCGCAGAAGGCCAGGTGGTTGCTCACCAGCAGGGCCGGTCCGGTGGCCGGGATGTGCTCGAGCCCGGTGACTTTGGGACGAAAGATCAGCTTCACCAGCGGCGCAACTATGAACCGTCTGAGGAACAGATACAGCATTCGCTCGACCTCCGTCACTCGCCCGACACGCCTACCACCGACCAACTTCGGCCCGACCCTGTCCGGTCCCAGTGTCCTCCGGTGGCGACGGTCACGACAGCTCCGGCGCCCACCGTCGGTGCAGGACATTACGTTCCAGCTTCCTCCTCAGGCAATGTCACCGCCAGGAATGCCCGTGTTGCTCACCGTGTTGTCACCTGGATGCAGACTGGATGCAGCCCAGATGCGACCATTGGCCTGCGGTGGGCGTGCTACCTGCCAGACCGCCTGTGAGGACCATGACCGGCGAGGAGTCGACCGTGCCAGTGCAACCCCATGCCGAGGAGTTCCGCAGCCCGGGATCCGGTCCGAACGCCGCCGTCGGGGTGCTCCTCAGCCATGGCTTCACCGGCTCGCCGAAGTCGATGCGCCCGTTCGCCGAGCACCTGGCCGCCGAGGGGTACGGCGTCGCCGTGCCGCGGCTGCCCGGGCACGGGACGAGCCGGCAGGAGATGAACAAGACCGGCTGGCCCGACTGGTACGCCGTACTGGACAACGAGCTGGAGCGGTTGCGCAAGGAGCACGACGAGGTGTTCCTGGTCGGGCAGTCGATGGGCGGCTGCCTGGTGCTACGGCTTGCCGAGCAGCACGGGACCGACATTTCCGGTCTGGTCCTGATCAACCCGTCGGTGCAGACCGATGACAAGCGGCTGGTGCTGCTGCCGGTGCTGTCCCGGCTGTTGCCGTCGTTCCCCGGGGTCGCGAACGACATCAAGAAGCCGGGCGTCGACGAGGGCGCGTACGACCGGATGCCGCTGCGGGCGCTGCAGTCGCTGTCGCAGCTGTGGAAGCTGACCCGGGACGACCTGGCGAAGGTCACACAGCCGGTGCTGATGTTCCGCAGTACTGTCGATCACGTGGTGGAACCGAGCTCGGGGCGCACTGTGCTGGCCTCGATCTCGTCCCGCGACGTGACCGAGACCCTGCTCGAGGACAGCTATCACGTGGCAACTCTGGACAACGACGCACCGCGGATCTTCGCGGACTCCGCAGCCTTCATCCGGCGCCTGAGCGCGGTCGGAGAGCAGGTCGCCGATGCGTGACAACGGCCTCACCGCCACCGACTACACCTCCCTGGGCAGCATCGACCCCCTGGTCGCCGAGCCCGTCCTCACCGCCCTCGCCGAAGCCGGCATCGCGGCGTACTGCGCCGCGGGTGGTGGAGAGAGCGGGGCCGCCGCCGGCGAACGGACCGCAGTAGACGCCGGTGGGAGCGCAGCAGACGTCGGCGAGCGGAGTGCGGCTGACGCCGGCGAAACGAGCAGCGACTCGGCGGACCGGCGCGCCGCCGAGGCGGCGCGCGCCGGCGAACGGACCGCGGTAGACGCCGGTGGGCGGAGCGCAGTAGACGCCGGTGAACAGAGCGTTGACGCCGGCGAGCGGGGTGCGGCGGACGCCGGCGAAGCGAGCAGCGGCTCGATGGACGGGCGCGCCGCCGAGGCGGCGGCGCAGGCGGAGCAGGCCGAAGCTGGTGGCGAAGCCGCCGACGACACCTCCGTCCCGACACCGGCGGAGCCGGGCCGGGCGGCCGAGCCGGGCCGGGCGGCTGAGCTGGCGGCCGAGCCAGGACGCACGGCCGAGTCGGGCCGGGCGGCCGAGCCAGGACGGGTGGCCGAGCCGGGCCGGGCTGCTGAGCCGGGGCGGGCGGCTGAGTTGGCGGCCGAGCCAGGCCGGGCTGCTGAGGGGGTGGGGAAGGCTGATGGGGCTCCGGCGAAGACTGATGCGACGCCGGCGGCGGGTGACGGTTCCGCGCCGGCGGTGGAGGGGCGGGCCAAGGCGGAGGCTCGGGCTCGGGTGCCTGCCGGGTTCGAGGAGATTTTTGTCGACAGTGGTGCTGTGGAGCGGGCTCGGCCGGTGATCGCCCGGAGCACCGAGGACGCGGAGTGGAAGTCGCTGGTCGAACAGTTCAACGCGCCGTCGGCGCCGGGCCACGACGGTGGCGAGACGCCGGTGCCGCGCTGGCCGGCCAGTGAGGACGTCGACGACAAGTACGAGCCGCTGATCGACGTACCGGCCGGGCTCGACGCCGACGACGAGAAGAAGGACGACGAGGAAGAGGCGCGGCCGGCCCGCAAGGCGGACGACCCGCACGACCACTACGTCCCGCCGGAGCCGCCACGCGGCCCGCGGCTGGACTGGATCAGCCGGCTCGCCTGGCTCGGCCTGCTCGGCGGCCCGCTGCTGCTGATCGCCGCGGCCGTGCTCGACTTCGGCACCGGCCGGATCACCACGATCGCGGTGGTCGGCTTCATCGCCGGCTTCCTCACCCTGGTGATCCGGATGAAGGACCGCCTGCCCCCGGACGACACCGGCGACGACGGCGCGGTGGTCTGACCGCTCCTCGCCGTACCGCAGTCTGAGCCGGGTGAAGCATTTGTCACATCGGCACGCTAGAGTGCGGATCGTCGGACAATCCGACGAACACCGAGGGAGGTAACCCGTGCAGGTCACCGAGACCGTCGAGATCACCGGCCACCTGATGGACTCCGGGCTGCTGTCCCGGGTCCTGGACGACATCCGTGGGTACGGCGGTGAGTACACGCTGGACCGGTTCGACCTCGGCTACGACAAGGACGACCCGTCCACGGTCCGGATGACGGTCGGCGCGGAGGACGAGGAGGCCCTGCAGCGGCTGCTGATGCGGATCCAGACCAAGGGCGCGAACCTGGTCGACCCCGGCACGCCGGAGATCACCGAGGTGTCCCAGGACGGGGTGTTCCCGGACGGGTTCTACTCGACCACGAACCTCCCGACCAGCGTCCGGCTCGGCGGCCACTGGGTCGTCGTGCAGAACCCGGAGATGGACTGCGGGCTGCTCGTCGAGGGCGACACCGTGCGGACCATCCCGATGTCCGACGTGAAGGCCGGGATGAAGATCATCACCAGCGCCCAGGGCGTCAAGGTGATCCCCCCGATCGCGGTGAACACCGAGGAGGGGTTCGGCTTCATGGAGTCGGACGTCTCCAGCGAGAAGCCGCAGCGGGTGCTGGTCAAGCAGGTCGCGGACGGCATGCGCGAGGCGAAGGCGAACGGCCAGAAGGTGCTCTGGGTCGGCGGCCCGGGCATCGTCCACACCGGCGCCGCGCCGGCCATGGTGGCGCTGGTCGAGGCCGGTTTCGTCGACGTCCTGTTCGCCGGCAACGCGCTGGCCACCCACGACATCGAGTCGTCGCTCTACGGTACGTCGCTCGGCGTCGACCTGGCCCGTGGTCGCGGAGTGGAGCACGGCCACGAGCACCACATCCGGGCGATCAACACGATCCGCAAGGCGGGTTCGATCGCGGCCGCGGTGGAGCAGGGCGTGCTGACCTCCGGCGTCATGCACGCGCTGGTGAAGATGGGCAAGACGTTCGTGCTGGTCGGGTCGGTGCGCGACGACGGGCCGCTGCCGGACGTCTATACCGACGTACTGGAAGGCCAGCGGGCGATGCGGGCCGAGCTGCCCGGGGTCGGCTACTGCCTGATGGCCGCGACCATGCTGCACTCGGTTGCCACTGGCAACATCCTGCCGGCGTCCATCCCGCTGACCTGCGTCGACATCAACCCGGCCACCGTGACCAAACTGGCCGACCGCGGCTCGTCGCAGGCCCGCGGCATCGTCACCGACGTCGGGCTGTTCGTCGAGCACCTCGCTCGTGAACTGTCGCCCACGTACGCTGACGGGAAATGACCCAGAGCTTCGAAACCTTCCTGCAGGAGTACGAGAAGGCGAACACCGCGTTCGTCAACGGGGACGTCTCGTTGTGGATGCCGCTGGTGTCGCGCAGCCAGCAGACGTCGATCTTCGGCGGTTTCGGCGGCCTCGAGGTCGGCTGGTCCCAGGTCGGGCCGCGCTACGAGTGGGCGGCGGCGCAGTTCCGGCCGAGTGACGCGCGGGTCGAGTTCGAGTACCTGGAGAAGCACGTCAGCACGGACACGGCGTACTACGTGGCGATCGAGCGGTGCACGGTGGAGTACGTGCACCGCCCCGAGCCGATCCCGCACGTCCTCCGCGCGACCATGGTCTTCCGCCGCGAGGACGGCGACTGGAAGATCGTGCACCGGCACGCCGACCCGCTCGGCCCGCCCTCGCCGCCACCCTCCTGACCCGGGTTGTGCGGCCGGTTACAGCCGCGAGGGCCGCGCTGGGTGTTGGATGTCCACATGACGGAACTCGTGCACCTGGCCGTGGCCGACGGCGTCGCGACGATCACCCTGGACTCGCCGGACAACAAGAACGCGCTCTCGCGGCAGCTCACCGGCGAGCTGCTCGAGCGGCTGGAGACGGCGGGCGCCGATGACGCGGTCCGGGTGATCGTGATCCGGTCGGCGCTGAACGTGTTCTGCTCGGGCGCCGACCTGTCCGAGGCGACCACGGTCGGGATGGGCGTCGGCGCGCAGCGGATGGTCGACGTCCAGCGCGCGATCGTCGCCAACCCCAAGCCGGTCGTCGCCCGGGTCGCCGGGCCGGTTCGGGCCGGTGGGATCGGGATCGTCGCCGCCGCCGACATCAGTGTCGCGGCGTCCGAGTCGACGTTCGCGCTCACCGAGGTCCGGCTGGGTCTGGCGGCGGCGACGATCTCGCTGACCGTCGTTCCGCGGTTGACCGACCGCGCCGCGTCGTACACCTTCCTCACCGGCAACGGGTTCGACGGGCTGGAGGCCGCGCGGCTCGGGCTGGTCACGCTGACCGTCCCCGAGGCCGAGCTGGACTCCGCGGTCGGCACGGTCCTCGAGTCCCTGCTGAAGGGCGTGCCACAGGGCCTGCGGGAGACCAAGAAGCTGCTCAACCGCGAGCTGCTCGCCGACATCGATGCCCGTGGCAAGGACCTCGCCGAGCTCTCGGCCGGGCTGTTCGGCTCCCCGGCCGCTCAGGAGGCGATGCTCGCCTTCCTGAACCGCCGGAAGAGCTAGCCTCAACCCGCCGGAAGGGCTGAGCCTCAGAGCTCCAGGCGGTGTACGGCGCCCGCCGTCAAGGTGACCGGGATCCGTTCGTCGCCGTACCGGATGATGCGTTGCTGGTCGCGGCTCGTGGTGAGGACGGCGTCCACACCGGACGGTGACCAGGCCAGGTCGACGGTCACTCCCCCGCGCGCCCGCAGCCCGGTCACGCGCCCGGTCGCCCACTCGGCCGGTACGGCGGGCAGTAGCTCGAGCTCACCGGTGTGGCTCTGCAGGAGCATCTCGGCGATCCCGGCAGTGGCGCCGAAGTTCCCGTCGATCTGGAACGGCGGGTGCGCGCAGAACAGGTTCGGGTAGACGCCGGCTCCGGCGCCGACGTAGTCCGTGCCGGTGTCGTGGGCTGGCGTCAGGAACGCCCGGACCAGCCGGTGCGCGCCGGTGGCGTCGCGGAGCCGGGCCCGGAGGTTGATCTTCCAGGCCAGCGACCAGCCGGTGGCCCGGTCGCCGCGCAGGTCCAGGGTGCGGGCTGCCGCGGCCGCGAGTGCGGGCGTGCCGTCCGGGGTGATCGAGTCGCCGGGGTGCAGGCCGATCAGGTGCGACATGTGCCGGTGGTGCGGGTCCTCCTCGGGGAGGTCGGCAGCCCACTCCTGCAGTTGCCCTTGGCCACCGATCGGCGGGTCCGGGATCCGCTTGCGGGCGGCGGCGAACTGCTCGACCAGCGGGTCGGACAGCTCGAGCGCCTCGGCCGTGAGCTCGCAGCGGTGGAACAGGTCGGAGATGAGCGCGAGGTCCATCGTCGCCGAGACGGTGACCGACGCGGGCTCGCCGTCGGCGAGGTAGGTGTTCTCCGGTGAGGTCGACGGCGACGTGCCCAGGCTGCCGTCGGGCAGTTCGACCAGCCAGTCCAGGCAGAACTCAGCCGCACCACGCAGGATCGGCCAGGCTCGCTCCAGGAACTCCACATCGCCGCCGAACGCGTAGTGGTCCCACAAGTGCCGGACCAGCCAGGCTCCGGCCATGGGCCAGTTGGACCACCGCGGCCGGCCCGCGACCGGGATCGTCCAGCACCACGCGTCCACGTTGTGGTGGGCGACCCAGCCACCACAGCCGTAGCGCTCCTTCGCCGTACGGCGGCCTGCCTCGGCGAGGTGGGAGAGGAAGTCGAGCAGTGGCTCGTGGCACTCGGGCAGGCTGGTGGTCTCGGCCGGCCAGTAGTTCATCTCGGTGTTGATGTTGACCGTGTAGTTGGAGCTCCACGGTGGCTGCAGGATGTCGTTCCAGATGCCCTGCAGGTTGGTCGGCAGGCCGCCGGGGCGCGAGGCGGCGATCATCAGGTAGCGGCCGTAGTTGAACACCAGCGCCGCCAGGGACGGGTCCTCTTCAGTGACGGCCCTGGTCAGCCGGACGTCGGTCGGTACGTCGGAGTCGTCTCCTGGCCCCTCGAGCTCGAGGGACGAGCGCCGGAAGAGCTGCTGGTGGTCCGCGGTGTGCTCGTCGACGAGGGCGTCGTACTCGCGGTCGAGAGCGGCGGCGACCTTTTCGTCCGCGAGGGCGAGGCACTCGTCGGCGGTGCGAGTGGGTGGCGTCGACGGGCCGTCGTACCCGGTGGCCGTGGAGAGGATCAGGGTGAGCTCGGTGGCCTGGCTGATCGTGAGGGTGGTGTCGGTCGCGGTCACGTCGCCGTCGGTCCTGGTGCGGAGGGCGATGGCCGCTGCCATGCCGCGGTCGGCGCCGTCGGAGTAGCGGATCGGGTCGGTCGCGTCGCGGCTCGGCGGGGCGACGTTGGCCGGCGCCTGCAGGAGGAGGCCGAGGCCTTGCGGGACCGCCTGCGGCCAGGACTGTAGCTGCGAGGTCAGGCGTGCCGTCAGCGTCACCGGTTGCGATGCGGTCAACCGCAGTACGAGCACTCCGGCCGGGGCGCTCACGAACACGTCTTGCCGGACCTCGACCCCGCCGACCTCGTACGACGCCGTCGCCGTCGCCGTGTCGAGATCAAGGATCCGCCGGTACTGCGTCGCGTCTTCGGCGGTCGGCGTGGAGTCGCTCGCCTGAAGGTCGAGCAGCAGGTCACCGAGCGGCATGTATGCCTGGGAGTGCCCGGCCTGGAATCCGCGGGCCAACTCGTGCGCCCGCTCAATGTCCCCGGCCGCGAGCGCAGCACGCACCTCGTCGACTGCCTCGGCCCCGGTCGCCCCCAGCGGCGTCGACAGCAGCCGGGCCGTCTCCGGGCTGCCCGACCAGCAGGTCTCGTCGTTGAGCGCGATCCGGTCCGCCCCGACCGCGCCGAAGCACATCGCCCCGATCCGCCCGTTCCCGAGCGGCAACGCCTCCACCCACTCCCCCGCCGGCCGGTCGTAGTACAGCCGCTGCGCCCTCACACTGCCTCCAGCCACAGATCCTATGAATCCCCGAGATCTTAGCCGCGCAGCTCGATCAGCAGCGAGACGGATGCCCGGAAACATCCGACCTATGATCCGAAATTCAGTTGCCCGACGCGCACCCGGTTGGTGCACTGACCGGATGCGGCAGATCACCGACGAGCAGCGGCAGCAGTTCCGGGACCAGGGGTATGTCGTCGTGCCCGAAGTACTGACCAACGCCCAACTGGCAGCCGGCCGCCGTACAGTCGCGGCGATGCTCGACCAGGAGCCACCCACCGATGTCGGTGTGCACTTCCTGTGGCCCCGGCTGGATGATGCACCCGCGCTACTCGATCTCTACCGGGAGGCCGGGATCGCCGAACTCGCGGGGCAGTTGGTCCGGCCGGACCTGGTGATCGAGGAGCCGGACTTCGCGCAGGTTGCGACGACGATCCCACCATGGCCACATCGACCGGGCGGGCCGCATGTGGACGGTCTGACGCCGATGGCGGCCGACGGCGTGCCAGGGACGTTCACGATGCTGGCCGGGCTCTGGCTCACCGATCACGAACAGCTTGACCGCGGCAACCTCTACGTCTGGCCCGGGTCGCACCGCGGACTCGGCGCCTACCTCGCCGAGCGGGGCGCCGACGCCCTGACCCGGGTCGACGAGATGAACGACGGGCCCTACCCCAAGATCGAGCTCGGCTCTCCCGTCCAGGTGTCCGGCCCGGCCGGCAGCGTCCTGTTCGCGCACTACCTCCTGGGCCACAACATGGGCGGCCACTCCGGCGCGGAGGGTGACGAGCGCCGCGAGACCATCTACTACCGCCTGCACACCAGCGGCCACCGGGCCCGCTGGCGTGAAGCGGTGACCGATCCGCTGCTCGAGCTCAGAGGCTGACGCGACCCGGTAGGAGTGTGCCGGCGTGCTGCAGGGCCGAGGTGCAGTCGGCGAGCAGGCGGGAGACGACTTCGGCGGCGGGGATGATGTCGTGGATTAGTTCGGTGGACTGGCCGGTGAAGGGTAGGAGGTCGTGTCCGCCGCCGGCGAGGACTTCGCGCCGTACGCGAGTGGCCAGCTCCTGGGGATCCACGCTGTCCGGGGCTTGTTCGAGTTGGTCGGTGAGTGGGGTGCGGAGGACACGTGGTGCGAACGGCGTGCCGACCTGTGGGAGGTTGAACGGCGGCAGTGCCCGCTCGGAGTGCTCGACCTTGACCGCGTCGCGGGCGTGCGCCGCGACGATCCGGTCCTTCCAGGCCTGGTCGATCGTCATCTCGGTGGTGGCGAGGAACCGCGTGCCCAGGCTGACACCGTGGGCTCCGAGCGCGAGGGCGGCGGCCATCCCGCGCCCGTCCGCGATCCCGCCGGCTGCCATGACCGGCGTCGTACCGGCGAGATCGACAACGGCGGGGACCAGCACGAGCGTCGACACCCAGCCGGCGTTCCCACCGGCTTCGGTTCCCTGGGCAACGAGTACGTCGGCACCGGCGGCCAGCGCGATCTCCGCCGCGTCGACGTCGCCGACCGTCTGGATCCAGCGGATCCCGTGGTCGTGCGCCCGGGCGATCAGCTCGGCCGGAATCCCCATGTGGAAGGAGATCGCGGCCGGCCGGGCCTCGAGCGTGGCGTCGAACGCCTCCTGGTTCAACGGCCGCCCGGTGTGGTTGACGGCAAACGGGCGGTCGGTCAGTTCGCGCAGCCGGCGCCACTGCTGCCGAAGCTCGTCCGGACTCCGCAGGGCGGTGCCGAGGCTGCCCAGACCGCCCGCGTTGCACACCGCGGCGGCGAGGTCGACCTCCTCCCAGGGACCGAACGGCGCCAGGACGATCGGCACCTCGATCCCGAGGAGCGAACACAGGTCGTTCATCGGCGCTCAGTGGCGTACTCAGGGGCCAACTCTGCGGCCGGCTCGGCGACGGTGAAGTCGTTCGAGACGGGGGCGGACCGGCGGGGACGGCGGAGGACGCGGGGCATGAGACGGGGCGAGAACAGGGCCTGAGGGTCGTCGTACATGTTGAGGACGCGCAGGAAGGCGGCGCTGACCACCGGGTCGTCGGAGACGGCGGCGATCACGCGGTCGAGGTACTTGTTGACGAGTTTGTCGACCGGGGTCTGGCGGGCTCCGACAGTCGTCGGGTAGCGCAGGTCCGAACCGGTGGCGAGCATCCAGGGGCCCTTGGCCCGGCCGGCGATCGACCGTTGGGCTCCCTTCAGCGCACGCGGTAGGTCGGCACTGGATCGGCAGTCGGCCATGATGCCCGCCAGCACCTCGACCTCCTTCGCGGCGACCGTCATACCTTGGCCGTACGCCGGATTGAAGGCACACAGACTGTCTCCGATCACGAGCAGCCGGCCCGGCATCGAGAGCTTCTCGTAGTGCCGCCACCGGTTGTTCGTCCGGCGGTAGCCCCAGATCGGCGAGACCGGCTCGGCGACCTCGAGCAGGTCCGACAGCAGCGGACTCCGCAGCGTGCGCGCGAACTCCCGGAACCCGTCCTCGTCGGTCGGCGGGTAGTCCCGGCCGCCGCCGATCAGCGTCAGCACCCAGCGGTTCCCCTCGATCGGGAACATGATGCCGCCGCGTGGCTGGACAGGTGGCGAGTTCTGGAGGTAGACGGCCTTCCAGCGGGCGCTGAACCCGTCCGGGATCTCCAGCAGCCGCGTCGCGTAGCCGAGGAACGAGTCGACCATGCTCTCCTCCGGAGCGTCGAACCCGAGTTCCCCGAGCCACTCCGGCAGCTTCGACCCGCGCCCACTCGCGTCGACGACCAGGTCGGCCGGCAGGTCGGCCGCCGTACCCGTGTGCCGGCCGCGCAGCGTCAGCCCCACCACGTCGCCGGTCTCCCCGAGCCTGAGCGCGGTGACTTCGTGGTCGGTGTAGAAGCTGATGTTGCCGACCTTCTCGACGTGGCTGCGCACGGTCCACTCGAGCAGCGAACGGGTCGCCGAGACCACGCGCTGCGTGGCCGGGAACGGCTGGGTCCACCGGCTGGCCGGCGTCAGCCACGCCATGTCCGTCGGCAGATTGATCGGTACGGCGCCCGCCGCCAGCAGCTCCCGCTCCACACCGGGCAGCAACCGCTCGACGACCTCCATCCCGCCGGCCCAGAACGCGTGCAGGTGACGCGCCTGCGGGACTCCCTTGCGGACGTCCGGCCCGTCCGGCAGCTGGTCCCGCTCGATGACGGTGACCTGGTCGAAGCGGTCGCTCAGGACGCGTGCGGTCAGGATGCCGGCCATGCTCCCGCCGATCACCACGGCGTGGCCCAGTCGGTCGTCGTACATGCTGATTCCCCCTCGGAATGAGTGCGGGCCGGCCAACCCCCTGGCCGCGAACCCGTCGGATCACGGTGGCAGCCGGGGCGCGGCCGAGTCATGAAGAAGTTCTGCAGACCGTCCCGAGAAGGGCTGGAGAGTGGCACACTCTCGACAAGAGGGGGCCTGCGGATGTACCGCTTCCACGGCTGTGAGATGGATCCCCCCGGGTTCGAGCTCCGGCGGGACGGCGACCCGGTGCGCGTGGAGCGCCAGGTCTTCGGCGTCCTGGTCCACCTGATCGAGAACCGGGACCGCGTGGTCCCGAAAATCGAGCTTCTCGACGCGGTCTGGGGCAACCGCTTCATCAGCGACTCCGCGCTGACCAGCCGGCTCAAGGACGCCCGCCGCGCGGTGGGCGACGACGGGCACCGGCAGGAGGTGATCGCCACCGTGCACGGGGTCGGCTACCGCTTCGTCGCCCCGGTCGAGGTGATCGGCGAACCGGCGCTGCCGGCCGAGTGCCAGACCCAGGAGATCCGCTACTGCGACTCCCCCGACGGCGTCCGGCTCGCGTACGCGATCTGCGGCGCCGGCCCGCCGCTGGTCAAGGCCGCGAACTGGCTGACCCACCTCGACCACGAGTGGAGCAGCATCATCTGGCGGCACTGGATCCAGTGGCTCGCCGGCGCCCATCGCCTGATCAGGTACGACGAACGCGGCTGCGGGCTGTCGGACTGGGACGTGACCGAGTTCGGCCTCGACGCCTGGGTCGAGGATCTCGAACTGGTCGCCGACTCAGCAGGCGTCGACCAGTTCCCGCTGCTCGGCGTCTCCCAAGGCGGCGCGGTGGCGATCAAGTACGCCGAACGCCACCCCGACCGGGTCAGCAGGCTCGTCCTGATCGGCGCCTACTGCCGCGGCCGGCTGGCCCGGGCGCGAACCGAGGAGGAGCGCCAGGAGGCGTCCTTGGACCTCACGCTGGGCCAGGTGAGCTGGCGGCGCGGCGACGCCGCGTTCCGGCAGGTGTTCGCCAGCCAGTTCCTGCCAGACGCGCCCCGGGAGACATGGGATGCGTTCAACGAGCTCCAGCGAGCCACGACCTCGGTGGAGAACGTCGTCCGGTTCCTCGACGCCTTCGCACACATCGACGTCTCGGCCGTCGCACCGCGGGTCCGCTGCCCGACGCTGATCGTCCACTCCCGAGACGACATCCGGGTGCCCGAGTCGCAGGCCCGCGAACTGGCCAAGCTCATCCCGGGCAGCCGCCTGGTCTTCCTGGACAGCGGCAACCACATCATCACCGAGCACGAACCCGCGTGGCCGATCCTGGTCAACGAGGTGAACCGCTTCCTGACGACCTGAGGCCGTTCAGCGCCACCACGCCGACGCCGGCGAGCAGGATCAGGCCGGTCAGCGCCAGCACGGTCGTCAGCGGACTGAGGTCGAGCGGACCGCGGCCGTCGTACGTCTGGACCATCGTCGAGGCGATCAGTACGGCGTACGCGACCGCACCGAGGACGACGATGCGGACGCGGCGGCGCTCGGTCGACCTGGAGACCAGCAGCAGGATCGCCAACGCCGGCAGGACCTGGACGGCGTGCAGGGTGACGGCATGCGGCACCTTGAGGGCGCCCGCCGTACCGAAGGTGTTGCCGCCCTCGGCGATCATCTGCGCGCCGACGCCCTGGCTGACCAGCATCAGCAGCAGCCCGAGCCGGATCGCCCAGGCGAGCGAGGGCGGCGCGTCCATCCGGACGAACGACCGCACAGTCACGTAGACCGTCACCAGCACCAGGATCGCGACCAGCATCCCCATGAAGGAGAACACCGACCCGTCGAACGCCGTCGTCTCGTTGAAGTGCGACGCCACCCCGCGCCAGGTCTGCATCGAGACCAGGAACACCTCGCCCAGCGACGCCAGCGCAAAGATCCCGACGACGATCCAGCCGCCGGCCCGGCCGGACCGCAGGAAGCTCATCAGCCAGGTGATCGTCGCCAGCGTGATGCCGAACGACAGCCCGAACACGATCGGCTTCCGCCACGACACCGGCCCCTCCCACGGCCCGCCGTCGACGAGGAAGACGACCACGTGGACCAGTCCGCTGAGCACGAGCAGCGCCGCGCAGACGTAACCGAACCACTGGTACGACGCGACCGGAGTGAACCTCCCGGTACGGCGTACCGCCTCGACCAGGCTCGTGGTGACCTCAGCCTTCGCCGGCTCGTCCTGGATGATCCGCGTCTTCATTGCTCCAACCCCCTCCGGTCTCCTTCCACGCTGGCAGCGCGGGAGCCGGGCGGTAAGGCGGCCGGCTGGCCGATCGGGGGTTCGGGTTTCTGGTCATCACCCGGCGCCGGGCGTAGCTTGAACGAGGGGGAATCCGATGCCGACGAGACCCGTGCTGGTGCTGACGACGGCCGCTCTGCTGGTCGCGATCGGTGCTGTGATCGCGCTCGCCGCGGCCGGTGGGACCGATCCGCTGCACGCGCTCCTGATCCTCTGGATCGCGACGTCGTACGCCGGAAGCGGGCTGATCGCCTGGGTCCGCCGGCCGGCCAACCGGTTCGGGCCGCTGATGATCATGACCGGGTTCGGTGTGTTGGCGAGTGCGCTGATCTGGTCGACCGCGGCACTCCCCCACACGATCGGTCAGGCTCTCGACCTCGTGCCGCTGGTGCTCGTCGTCCACGTCAGCCTGGCGTTTCCGGCGGGCCGGCTGCGGCACGGGTACGAGCGGGTGCTGGTCGGGATCGGGTACGTCTTCGCGCTCGGCGTCCAGCTGTTGGTGATGCTGCTCGGTGGGCCCGGCGGCGGGCATCTGCTGACGGTTGCCGACGTACCCGAGGTGGCCGGTCCGCTGCATGCGGTCGAGTTGCTCGTGATCAGCGGCGTCGCGCTCACCGGGGTCGGGTTGCTCATCGCACGACGTCGCGCGGAGGGCCGACCGCTGCGCCGGTCGCTGGCGTTGCTCGTCGACGCGTTCGTGCTCGGGTTGCTGATGATCGCCGTCCTGCTCGTCGTCGGTGTCTTCGAAGGGCCGGCGTTCCCGGCGGTCCGGGATGTCAGCCTGGCCTTGATCGGTCTCGCGCCGATCGCGTACGTCGGCCTTCTGCTGCAGGCCCGGCTCGCGCGTACGGCGGTCGGCGACCTGGTACTCGCGTTGCGCGCCGATCCACTCGACCTGCGCGGCCCACTGGCGCAGGCCTTGCGGGATCCGTCGGTGGACCTGGCCTATTGGCTACCGCAGTTCGGCAGTTGGGCGGATCAGGACGGCCGACCTGTCGACCTGCCGGCCGATCCGGCCCGGGTGACGCTGATCGAGCGAGACGGAGCGCGGGTCGCGGCATTGCTGCATCACCCGGCTCTCAACGAGGAACGCGAGCTGCTCGATGCAGTCAGCGCGGCGGCGGCGATCGCGATCGAGACCGGTCGGCTGCAGGCCGAGTTGCGGGCGAATGTCGACGAGCTCCGCGGCTCCCGGGCCCGGGTGCTCGAGGCCGGCCAGCAGGAACGGCGGCGGCTGGAGCGCAACCTGCACGACGGCGCCCAGCAGCGACTCGTCTCGCTCTCGCTCGATCTCGGCGTACTCGAAACGCGGCTCGGATCGGATCCGGCCGCGAAGGCGTTGCTGAGCGAGGCGCGCAAGGAGATCGCGGTGTCGCTCGACGAACTGCGCGACGTCGCTCGCGGCCTGTATCCCGCCGTACTGACCGCGCATGGACTGGCGGTCGCCTTGGAGTCGTTGGCCGCCCGGGCGCCGGTGCCGGTCGAGCTGAAGGTGGAGCTGGACGAGCGGCTGCCGGAGGCCGTCGAGGTCGCCGCGTACTACGTGGTCAGCGAGAGCCTGACCAACATCGGCAAGCACGCCCAGGCGCGGACCGCGAGCGTGGACGTGCACCTGGCCGCCGGCCTTCTCGTGGTCGAGGTCGTTGACGACGGCATCGGTGGGGCGGACACCGAACGCGGCAGTGGGCTGCGCGGTCTCGCCGACCGGGTCGAGTCCCTCGGTGGCCGGCTGCGGATCTGGACCCCGCGTGGTCGAGGCACCCGGCTGCGGGCGGAGCTGCCGTCCGGGTAGCGATCGCCGAGGACAGCGTGCTGCTGCGGGAAGGACTGGCCCGGCTCCTCGGCGACGCCGGATTCGACGTGATCGCCCGCTGCGGGGACGCTGACGAGCTGCGCGCCGTACTGCGTGTGCACTTGCCTGATGTGGTGATCGTCGACATTCGGCTGCCGCCGACCCACACCGACGAAGGCCTCCGCGCCGCCGTGGACATCCGGTCCAGGCATCCCGAGGTCGCCGTACTCGTGCTGTCGCAGTACGTCGAACCAGGGCTGGCAATGCAGCTCCTCGCCGACTCCGCGGAAGGCGTCGGCTACCTGCTCAAGGACCGGATCAGCGACGTCCCCGACTTCCTGGCCCAGGTACGGCGAGTGGCGGCCGGCGGCTCGGCGATCGACCCGGAGATCGTGTCCACGCTGCTGTCCCGACGCCGTACCGACGATCCCCTGGACCAACTCACGCCCCGCGAACGCGAGGTCCTCGCCCTGATGGCCACCGGCAACTCCAACCAGGGCATCGCCGACCACCTGGTCATCACCGTCCGAGCAGTCGAGAAGTACGTCTCCAGCATCTTCACCAAACTCGGCATCCCCGCCACCGGCGCCGAGTCCCGCCGCGTCCTCGCGGTGCTGCTGTTCCTCAGGCGGTGAGCTCGATCAGCACACCACCGCGCCGGAACTACTTGGCGTACAGGGCTTCCACGTCGGCGGCGTGGTTGCGCATGACGATGTGGCGGCGGAGGGAGAGCTTGAGGGAGAGCTCGTCGGTCTCCTGCGTCCAGTCGTTCGGGAGGATGGTGAACTTCTTGATCGCCTCCGCCTTGGACACCGCGCCGTTGGCGTCGTCGACGGCCTTCTGGACCTCGGCGATCAGGTCCTCGTCGTCCACCAGCGACGCGACGTCGGTGGGCTTGCCGCGCTCGGTGGCCCACGGGACGATCGTCTCCGGGTCGATGGTGACCAGGGCGGCGATGAACGGCTTGCCGTCGCCGACCACCATGCACTGGCTGACCAGCGGGTGCAGGCGGATCCGGTCCTCGAGCACGGCCGGCGCCACGTTCTTGCCGCCGGCGGTGACCAGGATCTCCTTCTTCCGCCCGGTGATCTTGATGAACCCGTCGACGTCGAACTCGCCGAGGTCGCCGGTGTGGAACCAGCCGTCGGCGTCGATCGCGGCCGCGGTCGCGTCGTCGTTCTTCCAGTAGCCCAGCATCACCTGGCCACCCTTGAAGCACAGCTCGCCGTCCTCCGCGACGCCGACCGTCACACCAGGAAGCGGCCGGCCCACGGTGCCGATGCGGATGTCGTCGGGCAGGTTCACCGCCACCGCGGCGGTGGTCTCGGTCAGGCCGTAGCCCTCCAGCACCGGCACGCCGATGCCGCGGAAGAAGTGGCCGAGCCGGTCACCGAGCGGCGCGCCGCCGGAGACGGCGTACTGGACCTGGCCGCCGAGGACGGCCCGCAGCTTGCCGTAGACCAGCCGGTCGAACAGCGCGTGCTTGGCCTTCAGCCCGAACGAGGCGCCGCCCTTGTCCTGCGCCTGCGAGTACGCGATCGCGGTGTCCGCGGCGGCGTCGAAGATCTTGCCCTTGCCCTCGGCATGCGCCTTCTGGCTGGCCGAGTTGAACACCTTCTCGAACACCCGCGGCACGCTCAGGATGAAGGTCGGCTTGAACCCGCCGAGGTCGTCGACCAGGTTCTTCACGTCCGCGCTGTGGCCGAGCTTGACCCGCATCATCACGCAGCCGACCTGGATGATCCGGGCGAACACGTGCGCCAGCGGCAGGAACAGCAGCGTGCTTGCGCCGTTCGCGTCGAACAGGTCGTCCAGCACCTGCACCGCGGGGTTGAGCTCGTCCAGGAAGTTCGCGTGGCTGATCTTGCAGCCCTTCGGCCGGCCCGTCGTCCCGGAGGTGTAGATCAGTGTCGCCAGGTCGCCCGGCTCGACCGCCGTCCGGCGCTTGTCGAACTCGGCGTCGGAGACCTGCTGGCCGAGCACGGTCAGCTCCTCGACCGCACCGGCCTCGAGCTGCCAGATCTCCTGCAGCGCGGGCGCGTCGGCGCGGGCGGACTCCACCACGGCGCCGTGCGCGGCGGTCTCGACCACCGCGGCGACCGCCTCGGAGTCGGTCAGGATCCACTGGATCTGCGATGCCGACGAGGTCTCGAAGATCGGCACCGTGACCGCGCCGATGCTCCAGAGCGCGTAGTCGACCAGGGTCCACTCGTACCGGGTCGCGCTGAGCAGGGCGACCCGGTCGCCGTGCTTCACGCCGGCCGCGATCAGGCCCTTCGCGACCTCGGTCACCTGCCGCGCGAACTCGGCCGCGGACACGTCCAGCCAGCCGCCTGCGGCCCGGCGGCTGAACACCGCGGTGTCAGGATGAGAGGACGCGTTCGCCCAGACCGGGTCGCTCAGGCTCCCCGTGGGTGGCTCGGTCACAGCAGGAACGGTGTACTCACGCATCCGCGTCGTCTCCTAGTCGGTCACGAATTGTCGACTTCCGGCGCACGCTACAGTCACCTACCCAGAAGTAGCCAGGTTCATGTGACTCAAGGAACAGGTGTCCCTCGGCAATGCCCATGCTCGACATCAGTTGCGACGACCTGGTCGTTGCTGATCCAGCCTACGTCGCCGAACGGCTCGGTTCGGACACCCTCTGGCGCGAGTGGTGGCCGGACCTGACCCTGACGCCGTCCGAGCGGCGCGGCCTGGAGGGTGTCCGCTGGTCCGTGACCGGCGCCGCGACCGGTACGGCGGAGTGGTGGCTGGAACGGGTCCGCGACGGGGTGGTGGTGCACTGGTACCTGCGCGTCGACCCCGCCGAGCCGGTCCGCGGCCGGGCCCTGAACAAGCTGCGGGAGCGGTACGTCGCGCAGTACCGGGAGCGGCTGTGGCGGTTCAAGGACGAAGTCGAGGCGGGCCGCGCCGCGGGCGAGCGCCGTACCGGGTCCGATCCCGCGATAGTCTCCGGGGAGGGAACCGACCCGCAGGCGACCCCGCTCCACCAGTCCCGGCAGCTAAGAGGTGAATCGATGGCGGAACAGACCACCTCGACCATCGTCGTGAACGCGACTCCGAAAGAGATCATGACGGTGATCGCGGACTTCGCGGCGTACCCGGAGTGGGCCGACTCGATGCGGGAGACCGAGGTGCTGTCGACCGACGAGGCGGGCCGGCCGAAGCAGGTGCGGTTCAAGGTGGACGCCGGGGCGATCTCGGACGAGTACACGCTGGACTACACCTGGTCCCGCAACGAGGTGACCTGGACGCTGGTGCGGGCCAAGATGGTGAAGGGCATGGACGGCGCCTACGTGTTGCGCGACCTGGGTGCGGAGGGGACCGAAGTGACCTACCGGCTGGCCGTGGACGTGGCGATCCCGATGATCGGGATGCTCAAGCGGAAGGCGGAGAAGGTCATCATCGACACGGCCCTCAAGGGCCTGAAGAAGCGCGTCGAGTCCTGATCCAGTGACTCGGGTTCTGCTGTACACAGGTAAGGGCGGCGTCGGGAAGACGACCTCCGCCGCCGGCACGGCCACGCTCGCCGCGTTGCGCGGGCTGCGCACGCTGGTGCTGTCGACCGATGCCGCGCACTCGCTGTCGGACGCGTTCGACTCCGAGGTCGGCGGTGAGCCGACCGAGATCGACGACCTGCTGTTCGTTCAGCAGATCGACGCGCAGCGCCGGTTCGAGCGGTCCTGGGGTGACATCCAGTCGTACCTGCGCTCGGTGCTGCACATGGTCGGGGTGGACCCGATCGAGGCCGAGGAGCTGACCGTGCTGCCCGGCGCCGAGGAAGTGCTCGCGCTGCTCGAGGTGCGCGACCACGTCCGGTCCGGCCGCTGGGACGTGATCGTGGTCGACTGCGCTCCGACGGCGGAGACGCTGCGGCTGCTCGCGTTGCCCGAGGCGCTGAACTGGTACATGGACCGCATCTTCAACGCCGAGCGCAAGGTGATGCGGACCTTCCGGCCGTTCCTCAGCCGCGGGTCGGCGTTGCCGATGCCGGACGACACCGTCTTCGACGCGTTGCGGCGGCTGCAGAGCGACCTGTCGGACATCAAGACGTTGCTGGCCGGGCCGGACGCGTCCGTGCGGCTGGTGCTGACACCGGAGGCCGTGGTCGTGGCCGAGGCGCGGCGCTCGCTGACCCGGCTGTCGCTGTACGGCTACCGCGTGGACGGCGTGGTCGCGAACCGGGTGTTCCCGGCCGCCGGTGCGGACAGCTGGCGCCGGCAGTGGGTCGCGGCACAGCGCGGGATCCTCGAAGAGGTCGCCGACTCGTTCCGGCCGCTGCCGATCTGGGAGTCGCCGTACCGGGTCTGTGAGCCGGTGGGTGTGGAGGAGCTGGCGGCGTTCGCCGTCGAGATGTACGGCGGGGACGACCCGTTCGCCCGGGCGACGGACGAGACCTCGCTGTGGGTGGACCGGCACATCGACACCGACGGCCGCACGTACACGCTGACGATGCCGTTGCCCCTGGCATCGGCGAGTGAGCTGGAGCTGGCGCGGCACGGCGACGAGCTGATCATCACGGTCGGGTCGTACCGGCGTGTGCTGCCGCTGCCGGCCGCGCTGGCGCGTGGTGTGGTCGCGGGTGCTCGGTTGGACGACGGCCGGCTGCAAGTGCGGTTCGCGCCGCGTGAGCTGGCTCGCCCGGTGACTACCGACGTACCGAGTGGGGCCGGGCCATTGGAATCTGCACAGGAGCTGGCGCAAGGGCTGACCGCCGAGTACCACGCCCAGCGCCGTGAGCGTGAAGCCGCGATCGGGGAGGGCCGGTGAGCAAGGAGCCAATCGGTTCCGTCGCCGAGGAGGCCGCCAAGTTGTTCGCCGTACTGCAGAACGCGGCCGACACGAAGGGCACGGCGGAAGCACCAGTGGACGAGCCACATGAGCACAAGCTCGGGCCGGACTGTCAGTGGTGCCCGGTCTGCCAGCTGATCCACAAGGTGCGCAACACCAGCCCGGAGACCATCGAGCAGCTGTCGACGGCTGCCGCGCACGTGCTCGGGTCGGTGCGATCGTTGCTCGAGGCAGCCGCCGAGGCTGCCCGGCAGGCGCGGGAGGACGCAGCGTCGCGATCCTCACAGCAGGACGAGGAGCCGAGCCGGTCCCGGGTGGACCGGATCGACGTGAGTGAGGACCCCGAACCATGGGATTGACCATCGGCATCGACGTCGGCGGGACCAAGATCGCAGCCGGCGTCGTCGGTGACGACGGCGCGATCGGCGCGCGGACGCAGCGCGACACGCCGGCCAGCTCGGTCGACGAGACCGCCGCCGCGATCTGCGACGCAGCCGCCGAACTGATGGCCGGGAACGACGTCGAGGCGGTCGGCATCGGCGCCGCCGGGTTCGTCTCGGCGGACCGGTCGACGGTGCTGTTCGCGCCGAACCTCGCCTGGCGGGACGAGCCGCTCGGCGCCCGGGTCGCGGAGAAACTGAGGATCCCGGTCGTGGTCGAGAACGACGCGAACGCGGCGGCCTGGGGCGAGTTCGCCTTCGGCGCGGCCAAGGACGTCGATCACATGGTCTGCATCACCGTCGGCACCGGGATCGGCGGCGCCGTCGTGACCGACGGCGAGCTGCTGCGCGGGGCCCACGGGGTCGCGGCCGAGCTCGGGCACATGCGCGTCGTACCGGGCGGGCATCGGTGTGGGTGCGGTGCGCGCGGGTGCTGGGAGCAGTACGCGTCGGGCCGGGCGCTGGTGCGGGAAGGCCGGGCCCAGGCGGAGTCGGGTTCGCTCGCGGCCGCGCAGATGCTGAGCGTGTGCGGGATCTCCGATCCGGCCGAGCTGACCGGGCCGATGATCACCGAGGCGGCCGCTGCGGGCGACCCGTGCGCGGTCGAGCTGCTGGACGACCTCGGCCGCTGGCTGGGCGAGGGCCTGGCGAGCATCGTGACGCTGTTCGACCCGAGCGTTGTCGTGATCGGCGGCGGGGTGAGCGCGGCCAAGGACCTGCTGCTGAAGTCGGCCCAGGTCGCGTTCGAGAAGCACCTGCCGGCCAAGTCCAACCGGCCGCACCCGACCTTCGGCCTGGCCGAGCTCGGCAACGACGCCGGCCTGATCGGCGCCGCCGACCTCGCCCGCCGTCCGATCCCGGCGACCTGACGACCGTGGATACTGGATGTAGACCGGCGGGGGCCGGGGGTACGGCGAGGAGGGTCGTGCGGTGGCTCTGACGCAGGCTTTGACGATCGGGATCGACATCGGCGGCACCAAGGTGGCCGCCGGGGTGGTCGACCCGGAGGGCAACATCCTGGACCGGTTGCGCCGGGACACGCCGACGAAGGACCCGAAGGAGACCGAGGACGCGATCGCGGAGATCGTCCGCGACCTGGAGTCCCGGCACGACGTGATCGCGGTCGGCATCGGCGCCGCCGGGTTCGTCGACGGGACCCGGTCGTCGGTGCTGTTCGCCCCGCACCTGGCCTGGCGGCACGAGCCGCTGCGGGACGCGGTCGAGCGCCGGCTCGGGCTGCCGGTCGTGGTCGAGAACGACGCGAACGCCGCGGCCTGGTCGGAGTGGCGGTTCGGCGGCGGCCAGGGCGAGAGCCACCTGGTCTGCGTGACGCTCGGCACCGGCATCGGCGGCGCGATCCTCAACGACGGGTCGCTGCAGCGCGGGAAGTTCGGCATCGCGGGTGAGTTCGGGCACATGCAGGTCGTGCCGGGCGGGCACCGCTGCGAGTGCGGCAACCGCGGCTGCTGGGAGCAGTACGCCTCGGGCAACGCGCTGACCCGGGAGGCGCGGGAGCTGGCGCTGTCCGGTTCGCCGGTCGCGCACAACCTGCTGCGCCGGGCCGAAGGCGATCCGCGCAAGATCAACGGGCCGATGGTGACCGAGCTGGCCAAGGACGGCGACCCGGTCGCGGTCGAGCTGCTCGAGGACGTCGGCCGCTGGCTCGGGATCGGCCTGGCCAATCTGGCCGCGGCGCTGGATCCGGGCACGTTCGTGATCGGCGGTGGCGTCTCGGACGCCGGTGAGCTGTTGCTCGCGCCGGCCCGGGAGGCGTTCAAGCGGACCCTGACCGGTCGCGGGTTCCGGCCGGAGGCGCGGATCGTGCGCGCTGTCCTCGGCCCGGAGGCCGGCATGGTCGGCGCGGCTGACCTGGCCCGCGAGGAGGCGACCTGGTTGCGTCGCGTCCGGGTCAAGACGAACGCGGTCACCGCGAAGACCGCGGCGGCCCGCAACCGCACCACTCGTCTCGAACGGGCAGCCCGCAAGTCGGCAAGCCGCCGTACCGGCATGCGTACGGCGCCCGACCCGATGCACCACGCCGACCTGAATGGCGACCACGAGGCATGACGTCCGGTCCGGCCCTGCGCGTGCTGTCGTACAACGTGCATCGGTGGGGTGACGACCGGGAAGCGCTGGCTCGGGTGGTGAAGGCGTGCGCGCCGGACGTGATGCTCGTCCAGGAGGCGCCGACCTGGTGGGGCACGCGACGCAAGCGGCGGGCGATGGCGGCGAGCTTCGGGATGACGTACGTCGTCGCGTCCGCGCGCAACGCGATCCTGGTTGCCGACGGCACCGAACTGGCCGAGCCGCTGCACTGGCGGATCTGGCGCCCGTTCGTCCGCCGCCGGCTCCGGCTGCTCGCGACTCAGCTCCCCGGCGGCGCGGTCGGCGGCCGCGTGATCCTCGGGACCGCTGAGCTGGCGCTGATCGTCTGCCATCTCGGCCTGCACATCCGCGGCCGCGAGCACGAGCTCGAGCAGGTGCTGCGCGGTTGCCGTTCCTTCGGCACGCCGTACCTCCTGGTCGGTGACCTCAACGAGGAACCCGACGGCCCGGTCTGGAAACGCCTCGCCGAAGAGGGCCTCACCGACCTCGGCGCCGACGCCGGCCCCACCTTCAGCTCCACCAACCCGCACAAACGCATCGACGGCGCCCACCTGTCGCCCGACCTGTCCGGCCGCATCCTCCCGACCCCGGCCACCCGGGAAGACCTGGCCGCAGCCTCCGACCACCTCCCGATGCTGATCGAGCTCACCACCTGACCCAGCAGACCTGGCCTTGGAGCCGGGGATTAGTGGTGGGTACTTCGGTGGTGTGAGGCGATCTGCTGGGTCTGGTCGCCGTGCCGGATCGAGGAGATGACGTGAGTTCTGTGGAGAGGCATGCGCGAAAACCCCGCGTGGTCGGGGCCGCGCGGCGGCCGGCTGAGATCAGTGGGCCGTTCGTCTGTGGGTGGAGTGCTGTCGGTGGCTGTGCGGTGGTTCGGGTGGCCGGGCAGGTCGACCTGGTGACGGCGCCGGCGTTCGAGTACGAGTTGCGGCACGTGATCACCACCAAGTTGCCGAAGCTGGTCGTGGACCTGCGCCGCGTCACGGTGATGGAGCCGGCGGGCATCGACGTACTGTCGATTGCTCACGACCTGGCCGTGGAGCATGGTGGGTGGCTGCGTACGTCGGGCGCCGCGAAGTGGCTCGCGGACCTGCTGCGGACGATCACGCCGACCCACTACCCCACGCTGGCCGAGGCGCTGCCGTCGTACCGCCCACTCGGTTAGGCGGATCAGCCGATCGGCTGCTACTTCCCGCCGCTGAAGGTGATCCCGTTGGTGATCTGCTTCTGGGCGACGAAGAACACCAGCAGGCACGGCAGCGTGATCAGCACGGAGGTTGCCATCAGCAACGGGGTGTCGGTGCCGTTGACGGACTGGAAGCCGGCCAGCGCGAGCGGCAGCGTCTTCCACTCGTCGGAGTTGATGTAGATCGCCGGCCCGAGGAAGTTGTTCCAGTAGCCCATGAACAGCAGGATCGACACCGCGACGACGGCCGGCCGGGCCAGCGGCAGGTAGACCAGCAGGAACATCTTGAACCAGCCGCACCCGTCCACCACCGCCGCGTCGGCCAGCTCGCCCGGCATCCGCAGGAAGAACTGCCGGAACAGGAAGATGTAGAACGGCGACCCGAAGAACGCCGGCAGGATCAGCGGGTACAGCGTGTCGATCATGCCGAGGTTGTTGAACAGCATGAACTGCGGCACCATCGTCACCTCCCCCGGCAGCAGCATGGTCGCCAGCACGACCGCGAACACCACCCCGGAGAAGCGCACCCGCAGCCGCGCGAACGCGAACCCGGCCAGCGCGCAGGAGAACACCGTCCCGACGATCGGGATGAATGTGGTCAGCACCGAGTTGAGCGCGTACCGCCAGAACGGGAACGAGGTCACCGCGCGGGTGTAGTTGTCCCACAGGTACTCCTCGGGCACCACGCTCGCGCCCGAGCTGCCCACCCCGGCGAGCGATCGCAAGGAGGTCGCGATCATCCACAGGAACGGGTAGACGAACGCCACCGAGCCGAGGACCAGGGCGACGTACAGCACGATCGTGAGCGAGACGTTCCGGCGCCAGAACGGCCGGTCGGTGCGGAACGCCACCGCCGGACGGGGCTCTGCCAGCGCGGTCATCGGTTCTTCCTCCTGCGGCGGACCGACAGCTCGGTCTCGTAGTACACGGCGAACGCGCTTCCCCGCAGCGTCACCGCGGTCAGCGCCAGGATGATGACGAACAGGATCCAGGCCAGCGCGGACGCGTAGCCCATCCGGAAGTTCTGGAACGCGTTGTCGTAGAGGTAGTAGACGAAGAACAGCAGCGAGTCCTTCGGGCCGCCGTTCGCGATGAAGCCCTGGGTGAAGATCTGCAGCGATCCGATAATCCCGGTCAGCGCGTTGAACAGGATGATCGGCGACAGCTGCGGCAGTGTCACGTGCCAGAACAGCCGCAGCGGACCGGCGCCGTCGAGGGCGGCCGCTTCGTACAGGTTGGCCGGCACGTCCTTCAGCCCGGCCAGGTAGATCACCATCGCCCCGCCGACCGTCCACAGGCTCATCAGGATCACTGTCGGCAGCGCCCAGGACGCGTCGTTGAACCACCCGGGTCCTTCGATGCCGACCTTGCCCAGCACGTCGTTCGCCAGGCCGTACTGCGGGTTGAACACCCACAGGAACAGCACCATCTGGGCCACGCCGGACACCAGGCTCGGCAGGTACCAGATGGTCCGGAAGAACCGCATCCCGGGCAGGTCCGCATTCAGCAGCAATGCCACCAGGAAGGCCAGCGCGGTCTGCAGCGGCACGCTGATCAGGGCGTAGAGCAGCGTCACCTTCAGGGCCTGTGCGACCCGCGGGTCCTGGAACGCCTCGCTGTAGTTGGCGAGACCGACGAACCGCGGCGGCGTGATCAGGTCCCAGGACGTCAGGCTGACGTAGACCGACGACAGCATCGGGCCGACCGTGAACAGCGCGAAGCCGATCAGCCAGGGTGACACGAACAGCCAGAACGCGATCGTCTTGTCGGCCCGCGGCCACTTCCGCCTCGCCCCGTACGCCGCCAGTCCGATGACGGCGTACAGGACGATCAGCAGGAGCAGGAACGGGACCAGCGGCACGAGTACGGCGGGGACGCCCCAGGACTCCGCGAGGCTCCGGATCCAGCCGATGGTCGGGTTCATCGGCTGCTCACTGCTTCAGTGCGGCGGTGCACTTGTCGTTGAGCCCGGGCAGGATCTTGGCGACGTCGTCCTTGCCGCTGCCCAGCGGCGTGTAGCTGGTGATGCCCTTGTCGGCGTCGCCGGCGATCTGCGCCTCCCGCGGCACCGACGGGCTGACCAGCCCGGTCTTCATCGCTGTGGTGAACGCGGCCAGGTTCCGCTCGGCCGGCAGCACCTTCTCCAGCGTGCCGGTCGACTCGGCGATGATCGGCACGCCGAGCGCGGTGTTGCCCTGGATCAACTGGTTTTGCGCGTCCGGGTTCGAGCTGGCGAACTCGACGAATTTCCTCGCGGTCTCCAACTGCTTGCCGCTCGCGGTCTTCGAGATCGCCAGCCCGCCGACCTCCATCGGGAATCCCTTGCCCGGAACCGGGACCAGCGTCCAGTTCGGCTTGCTGATCTTGGCGAAGTCCGCGACCGTCCACGGCCCGAAGTCGCTGAAGGTGCCGAGCCGGCCAGCCGCGAACCACTGCGCCTGGTCCTGCCCCTGGACGTCGAGCGAGCTCGGCGCGTACCGGTCCTTCTGCATGTCGACGACGTACTGCGCGGTCTTCACACCCTGCGCGTCGCCGAACGTGCAGGCGGTCGCGTCGGCGTTGTAGAACCCGCCGCCGGCCGCGGTCAGCCAGCCCTTGAACCACAAGTTGCTCGCGCCGTAGACCCGGCTCTTGCCCTCGCCGTGGGACAGCTTGGCCGCGATGTCGCGGTACTCCTCCAGGGTCAGCGGCGTGGTTGCGCTCGGCAACGGAATACCCGCCGCCTTGAACGCGTCCACGTTGATCGCCATCACCTTCGGCTTCGCGGTGAACGGCATCGCGTAGTACTTGCCGTCGTACTTCAGCGACTCCGAGATGTTCGGCTGGACGAACTTGCCGGCGTCCACCTGCTGCTCGGCGAAGCTGGGCGCGAACCCGGCCAGGCTGGTGTTGCTGATCTCCATCACGGTCGACTGGGTGCCGGCCGCGATCGAGGTCTGCAGCTTCTGCTCGTAGTCGGCCTGGATCCAGTTGGTCGTCACCTTGGTGCCGGGGTTGGCCTTCTCGAACGCGGCCGCGATCGCCTTCAGCGAGGCGGCCTCGGAGTTCGTCCCCCAGAACGAGAAGCTGATGTCTGCGGAGTCGCCGGAGTCGCTGGAAGCAGGCGGGTTGCTGGTGGCGCAACCGGCGGCCAGCAGTACGGCGACGGTCGCCGGGATCAGGCGGTGGGAAAGCTTCATGAAAGGTCCTTGCTCTGAGTGCTGACCCGGGCGGTCCGACCGGGTTCGAGGATGTGAGGTGCCGCTTGGCCGACGGTGACCGTGAGCGGCCCCGGTCCGCTGTGCACGGTGATCTCGGTGGTGTGCCGGCCTTGCTGGCTGATGCGGAGGTCCCACCCGCCGACCCGGACGTGGTCGGCGGTCAGCCGGCCGATGCCGGCGGGCAGGTGGGAGTCGATGGTCAGGGAGGCCGACGCCGCGTCCGGCACCAGGCCGAGCAGGCCGGCCACCAGGTGCTGGACGACGGTGAAGGAGATCTCCGGGTAGTCGTCGCGGCTGTCGATCAGGTGCCGGATCCAGCGCCAGGCGCTCTCGTCCCGGCGGTGCCGGAAGAACACCTCGGGCAGGTAGCTGAACGCCTCGATGTTCTGCGGCGGCCGCTGCTCGAGCTGGGCTTCCAGGTAGTCGAGGAATCGCTCGTTCCGGTCACCGGTCCCGCTCAGCCCGGTCATCGCGGCGATCCAGTGCGACTCCAGCCCCCACCCGAAGTCGAGCCCGGCCTTCGTCCGGCCGCGCGCGAACCACTCCCCGTTCCACCAGTCGTTCAGGAACGTCGCCTGGATCCGCTCGGCCCGCTCGTCCAGGCCGAGTTTGCGGAGTACGGCGTACTGCAGCGCGAGGCCGTCGCCGGCGACGACGAGTGGCGCGTCCTGCTCGTTGTAGGTGGCGGTGCCGACGAAGATGTCGCCGGTGCCCGACGCCTCCGGGACGCCGTCGCCGTCGGCGTCGTGGGCCTCGATGAATTCGCCGATCGAGTGCCGGTAGTACGCGGCCAGGTCGGGGTCGTCGAGCCACTGGCGGTCGCCGGTCCAGTCGTACTGTTCCAGCGCCCGGTAGGTCAGGTCGAACACCGCGGGGATCTCCCGGACGAAGTGTTCGTCGTGGTGGTAGTCGATCTCGGCGATCCGGCCGTCGAAGTGGAACGCCCACAGCGGGAACCACTTCCGGGCCGGTGTCGCCGACCGGGCGAAGTGCCGGAACATCGCGAAGTTCTCGGCGTCCAGGCCGAGCAGGTGCGCGCCGGCCGCCTGGTGGCAGACGTCGCGGGCGTAGAACAGCGGCCGGGACGGGTAGCCGGCCCAGTACGACGGCAGGTTGCCTGGCGCGGCGCCGGTCTGGACCCAGTCGAGCGCGCGCTTGCGGGCCCAGCCGAAGGCGTCCTCGACGATCGGGTTGTCGGAGCTGACAGCCAGCACGGCCACTCCTCGGGGAATCGGATATTAGCGCTAAAACTAGGAGCGCCCGGGAATTCCGTCAATACCTTCTTGGCATCGGGTTTTACCGCTATAGTCCAGCTCGTGACGACTTTCGAGATCCGCTCCCCCGACGGCCGCACGCACCGCACCGGTTCGGTCGGCGGCGCCCACTCGATCACCGAGCTGCCGGCCGCCGAGCCCGGCGTGCTGCGGTACGACGTGGTCGCCGACGGCACCGCGCAGCTGCTCTGGACCTGGCCCGCCGAGTCCGCCGTGACCCTGTGGCGGGCGACGCAGTCGTCACATCGCGAGCTGCCGACCGACTGGGGTTCGCACCGCGACATCCGGTCGGTCCGGTCGGCGCCGGTCGCGGCTCTCGTCGACGCGCAGGACCGGAGCCTGCTGACCGTCTCCCTGTCGGCGACGGTCCGCGGCTGCGACTTCGCGATCGGCGTCAACGAGGAGAGCGCCGAGCAGCTGATCCAGCTGGCGGTCGACGACGTCGAGCCGACCGACGGCCTGCACCGGTTCACCGTGCGGATCGACCTGCGCGGACTGCACTTCGCCGAGGCACTGCGGGGTGTGACCGACGACTGGACGCGCGAGCTGGGCGACCGGATCGCGCCGGTCCCCGAGCTGGCCCGGCAGGCGATGTACTCGACCTGGTACAGCGACCACCAGCACGTCTCCGCCGAGTCCGTCGAACGGCACGCTCGCTCCGGAGCGTCGTACGGCTGCAAAGCCGTGATCGTCGACGACGGGTGGCAGACCGACGACACTCGCCGCGGCTACGCCTACTGCGGCGACTGGGAGCCGACGTTCCACGACATGACCGAGCACGTACGGCGGGTGCGCGACCTCGGGCTGCGGTACGTCCTGTGGATCGCGCCACCGTTGATCGGTCGCCACTCGAAGGCCTGGGAGCGCCTGGCGGACAGCACGCTCGGCCATCTCGAGCACCTCGAGGCGTCGGTGCTGGACCCACGGCTGCCCGAAGTACGCGACCACATCGTCGAGTCCTGTGTGCGGCCGGTGCGCGACTGGGGTGTGGACGGGTTGAAGCTCGACTTCCTCGACACGTGGGCGTCCTGGCAGCTCCCGGGACTGGACGAGGGCGTCGAGTCGATTCTGCAGGCGATCACCGACGAGCTCCGGCGGCTGCGGCGTGACGTGCTGATCGAGTTCCGGCAGGACTACGTCCATCCGCGGCTGTGGCGGTTCGGAACGTTTCTGCGGGCGGGCGACTGCGCGATGGACCCCGTCGAGAACCGGGTCCGCACGGTCGACGCGCGACTGCTCGCCGGCGATCGGGCGGTGCACTCGGACATGCTGATGTGGCACCCGTCCGCCGCTCCGGAGACGGTCGCCCAGCAGTTCATCGGCGCGATGTTCAGTACCCCGCAAGTGTCGATGGAGCTCGATGCGCTGCCGGTGGACCATCAGCGGGTCGTGCGGTTCTGGCTCGGGTTCCTGAGCGATCACGCCGACGTGCTGCTGGGCGGCGTACTGACTCCGATGCGGCCGGATGCCCGGTACACGCAGGTGCGGGCGGTCGGCGGGTCGACCGTCGTGGCCGTTTTCGCCAACCCTGTCGTGCGTTTGAGTGAGTCCGACCGGACCGTCGTGGTGGTGAACGGGGGCAGCGAAACGCGCATTCTGGTCGAAGGAGCCGGTCCTGGACCGGTCGACCTCGTAGTGTCGGACTGCACGGGCGTGGAGCTGCATCGGGAGACGACGACACCGCCGGAGTTGTGGGCGATCGACGTACCCGTGGCCGGACTGGCGCGGATCGTGCGGAACTGAGGGGGCTGGATTGACGCAGCAGCAGAAGCCACGACGGACGACGGTCGCGGACGTCGCCCGGCTGGCCGGGGTCTCGGCGATGACGGTCTCGAACGTGCTCAACGCGCCGCATCGGGTCAGCCCGCCGACCGTGCAGACGGTGCGGGCCGCGATCAAGGAGCTCGGGTACACGCCGAACCACGCCGCGCGGGCGCTCTCGTCCGGCCGCAGCCAGGTGATCGGGCTTCCGCTCTACCTCGAGGACGACGCGTTCAGCGACCAGAACCCAGGCCTGGGCGGCTTCCTGCACGGGCTGCTCGGCGGCCTGGTGAAGTCCGCCGCGGTCTCCGGGTACGGCGTCCACGTCACCACCCCGACCGAGGGGGCGACCGAGATCGCCCTCTACGAGAAGCTGATCGCGGCCCGGCAGGTCGACGCGATCGTCGTGCTCGAGACGATGCCGCACGACGACCGGATCGCGTACCTCAGCCAGCGGCCGTTCCCGTTCGTCGCGTTCGGGCGCACCGGGCACCAGCACCGGCAGTGCTGGGTCGACGTCGACAACGAGACGTCGATGGCCGGGATCGCCCGGCACCTGCAGTCGACCGGTCGGACGCGAGCCGTGTACCTGGCGACCGACAGCGCGTTGCCGTGGGTGCATCAACGGCAGGACGGGTTCCTGCGGGAGTTCCCGGAGACGGTCGTGGAGTCGTTCGGGTCGCTCGAGGCGGTGGCGTCGTACGTCGGAGAGACGGATCCGCCGGACGTGTTCGTGGCGGACAACGACGCGTACGCCGTGGTCGCGATGCGCGCGTTGCAGCGGCGCGGGATCACGGTGGGCCAGGATGTCGCGGTCACCGGGTTCAACGACTTCCCCTTCGCGAGCATGCTCGACACCCCGCTGACCACCGCGCGGATCCCGCTCCGCGACATCGCCACCGCCCTGTTCGACCGGGCGCTGCGCGAGATCAACGGCGACCCGGATCACCCGGGCTGCCTCGTCACCGCTCCCCTGGTCGTTCGCTCGAGCGCTTGAGCGCGGTATCGAGGAAGCGGGCGATCCACGGCGAGCGACTACCGACCGGCCACACCCGAACGCGCGGATCGCCAACATGTCCAGCGGGTTGGGCTCAGTCGTGCTGTTGTCGGACCCCGAAGGCTGCGCTCAACGCGTTGACCCTGCTCTACGCGAGCACCCTGCGCCAGGACGGCATCAAGGTCAACTCGGTCAACGGCGCAGTCGTTCCGTGGTGAGCGCCTGACGGGCGATCAGCAGGGTGATCGTCGTACCGACGACTCCTGAGACGGTGATGGTCAGGTTGGGCTTCAGGAAGGTGCCGACCAGGCCGCCGAGGGCGATGCTCAGGCCCTGGACGGCCATCAGGCCGCTGGTCTGGACGGTGAACAGGCGGCCGCGGTACGACGGTTCCACGGTCGCGAGGATCATCGGGTCGATGGCCTGGTTGAAGGCGTAGCCGGCGCCGGAGACGGCCAGCAGTACGGCGGCCAGCGGGATGGAAGGCGTTAGCAGGAACGCGATCGCGGGGACCTGACTGGCGATCACGAGTGGGACGACGAGCCGTCGTCGCGTGGCAGGGGTGCAGCGCGCGACGACGAGTTCGCCGAGGACGGTGCCGGCGGCGTACCCGGTGAAGAGTGCGCCGGCGGCTGACGCGGCGGCGCCGGTCTGCGCGGCGTACGCGACCGCGAGGCCGTCGGGGACGGAGGAGAAGGCGGGCGCGACCCAGGTCAGCAGGATGAGGGTGCGCAGGCGCTTGGTGCTGAAGATGTAGCGCAGGCCGGCCAACGAGTCACTGACTGTGTTGCGCTTCCGCTCGCCGCGTGGGGTGTACGGCGTGCCTACGCCGATGAGGATCGCGGATGCTCCGAAGGTGACTGCGTCAAGGGCGAGGAGCCAGGTGGGGCCGATCGCAGCCACGGCGATTGCGCCAAGGGCGAAGCCGGTGAGGACAGTCACCTGGCTGATTGCCCGGAGCAACGATCGGCCGATCGGGAAGAGGTCCGCCGGCAGCAGGTGCGCGAGGCTGGCCGCGCGGGCACCGGCGAAGATCGGCGCGATGACGCCGGTCAGCAGGAGGAGACCGAGGAGGGCGCCTACCGGTAGGCCGGGGATCAGCATGAGGCCGATGCAGAGGGCGCTGAGCAGGTCGCAACCCACCAGGACGCGGCGGGCGGGGAAGCGGTCGGCGATGGACGAGAGCACGATCCCGCCCAAGGCATAGGGCAGAAAGGAGCAGACGAGGACCAAGGCAGAGAGCAGTGGGGAGCCGGTCCGCTCGAAGACCAGGATGGACAGGGCGACCTGGGCGGCGATCGTCCCGACCATCGAGATGGTGTGGGCGACAAAGATCGTGCGCATACCCCAGATGGCTAGAACTGCGCGGTAGGACCTCACAGCTCGAGGGTGACCGGTGTCGGCCTTAGCGGCGTAGAGTTTTGGTTGTGGCCGAAAGTTGTGACGGATGACCGTTCTGCGGTTCACGCAGGGGGATGCGTTGCGGTGCCGGTTCGGGGCTTCGCCGTTGTGGGAGACGATGTCGGCGGTCCGGGTGCTGCACGGCGTGCGGCAGCGCGGGTTGTACGCCCCGTGGGTGGCCGCGAAGGCTGAGGCGGCGGCCGGACTCGAGCTGCGTGGATTGAAGGCAGTCCAGCCCCGCGTCGGGTTCACACCGGACTTCCTCACGCCGCCGCCCAAGGCCTCGCGAGCCAGGTTCGCGACGGAGATCGCACGGGTCCGGAGCACACCGCTCGACCGCGTCCGATCCGAGCTGACCCGCTCCCGGGACGAGCTCGGCAACCCCGGCGCACCCGAGATCGACCGGATGCTCGAGGACCTGCCCGGCGCTCGGGAACGCCTCGCGGACGAGATCGAGAGCGCCTGGGAAGCACTGGTCCGGCCGGACTGGCAGCTCATCAGCCGCGTGCTGGACGACGACATCGCGTATCGCGGCCAGCAGTTCACCGACGGCGGACTGGCCGCCCTCTTCGACGACCTGCACCCGACGCTCGTCTGGGAGGACGACCGCCTGATCGCCACCCGGTACCGCGAACCGGACCACGAGCTCACCGGACAGGGCATCCTGCTCGTCCCCGGCGTCTTCGCCTGGCCGCACCTCGTCATGGTCGTCGACCCGAGCTACCAGCCCACTGTGGTCTACCCGGCCCGCGGAGCGGCCCGCCTGTGGTCAGACGCCCCCGCTCCCCCTGATCCACTGGCCCGTCTGCTCGGCCGCACCCGCGCAACCCTCCTGGTCGCGCTCGACCCGCCCGCAACGACCAGTGCGCTGTCCGAGCA
>NZ_JBSFBL010000057.1:0-48690 GCF_053592935.1 Kribbella sp. NPDC002412 | reverse complement strand
CTCGACTACGACGAGCTCCGCGAACTGATCCTGGACGCCTGGTCCATGTGCGTCCCCAAGAAGGTCCGAGCCGAGTACTTCGGCACCGACTGACGGGGCCCAGGGCAACCATCTCCTCCTCAGGTAGTACCCCGAAACCCTCCCGGCGACCGATGAGCGACGGCCTCCCGCAGCGCACTCTGGACTGTATGACCGGAGACTTCCTACCCCACCGCCGCCAGGCCTCTCTCAAAGCCCAGCTCGTGACCATCGTCGTCTTGCTGGCCGCCGCGGCGGTGGGTTGGTACTTGTTCGCCTAGGACTCCCAGCGGACGTCTGCTTCGCCGGGGCGGACTACGCCGGCTTCGTAGGCGACTACTACTGCTTGGACTCGGCTGGAGAGGCCTAGTTTGGACAGGACGCTGCTGACGTGGGTCTTGACCGTGGTCTCGCTGACGAAGAGTTTGGTGGCGAGGTCGCGGTTGGACAGGCCGCGGGCCATCCAGACCAGGATCTCGCGTTCGCGTTCGCTCAGCTGGCCGAGCAGCCCGGTCCAGCGACCGTCCGGCTGGGGTACGGCGGGCGCCGTCGTACCACTGCCGACCTGGCGCTCGAGCTCCATGCACCGCTCCAGCAGCACCCGCGTCGACGCCGGGTCGACCAGCGAGTCGCCTCGGTGCACCGCGCGTACCGCCGACACCAGCAGATCCGGATCGGTGTCCTTCAGCAGGAACCCCGAAGCGCCGGCACGCACCGCGCTCAGCACGTATGCCTCGTCGTCGAACGTCGTCAGCACCAGTACGGCGGGACGCGACCGGCCGGCCGCCTTGTTCGCCGTCGTGATCCGCTCGGTCGCGACCAGCCCGTCCATCACCGGCATCCGGATGTCCATCAGCACGACGTCCGGGTCGTACCGGTCGATCAGCCGCAGCGCCTCCTCGCCGTTCTCGGCCTGGGCGATCGTGGTCAGGTCGGGCTCGTGGTCGAGGATCATCGCCAGGCCCATCCGGATCACACCCTGGTCGTCGGCGACCAGCACCTTGATCTCGTCCGTCACGTCTGTGGCGGCAGCCATGCCTGCACCCTCCATCCACCCAGTGGGCCGGCCGCGACGGCCAGCGTGCCGCCGACCGCCGTCGCCCGTTCCCGCATCCCGATCAGCCCGTTGCCGCGGCCGCTCTCGCTCCGCTGGGCGGTCTCCAGCACGTTGACCGGCGGCGGTCCACCGCTGCCGTTGTCGTCGATGGTGAGGAGCTCACCCTGCGGTCCACTCTGCCAGGTCACCTGAGCCGCGGTCGCCTTCGCGTGCACCATCACGTTGGTGAGCGCCTCCTGGATGATCCGTACGGCGGTCAGGTCGGTGACCGAGGTGAGTTGCCGCTGCCGGGCGGGCAGCGTCATCGTCACGTCCACCCCGACCGCCTTCAGCCGGTCGCCCATCCGCGCCACGTCGGCCAGATCCGGGACCGGCGTGGTGCCGCCGCCGGACCCGGCCGGCACCTCGCCGGCGGCCGGCGAGGCAGTGTTCAGCACCCGGACCGTCTCCCGCATCGCGGTCAGCGCTTCCTTGCCGCTGGCAATGATCCAGCGAATCGCCTCGCGCAGCACCTCGGGCCGCTGGTCGGCCACCCGGTCGGCGGCCTGGGCCCGGATCACCACCGCGCTGACGTGGTGCGAGATCACGTCGTGCAGGTCACGGGCGATCCGGGTCCGCTCGGCGACGGCGGCCCGCTCGGCCTCGACCGCGCGCAGCCGGACCAGCTCGGCGTTCCGTTGCTCCAGCAGGGCCACGCTCTTGCGCCGCCGGCGGGCGTCCGCGCCGAGCAGCACCATGCCGCAGATCAGCGCCTCGGCGAACACGAACAGCGAGACGTCGATGTAGCTGTAGAGGCTCGGCAGGTCGCTGGGGAGGTTGCGGTAGCGGTCGCCGTACATGATCGCCCGGTTCGCGTTGCCGAGCACGATCGCGACCACGGTCGGCAGGCCGATCATCAACCCGGCCAGGCTGCCCATCGTGAAGAACAGGCAGGTGAACCGCCGTACGCCGCTCGACGCCGCCAGGTACCCGACGACGAGGAGCGGGACCAGGTGGATCTCGGACTGCAGCGCCGCGTCGCTGATCTGTGGCTGGCCGAAGATCGTCAGGCCGACCTGCGCGGCCAGGCCGGTGCCGACCGCGGCGTACAGGAACGGGTAGAGCACCGAGACGATCACCAGCATCGTGCGCGGCGTCCGCCGGCCGAAGGCGACCGTGGCGATCAGGAAGAGGCCGGTCACCACGGAGACCATCGGGTTCTGCGGGCGCAGGCTGCTGTCGTTGATCAGGCTCAGCGCCGCGAACCAGCCCAGCCCGATGACCGCAGCGAGCAGCAGATCCTGCTGCAACTGCGGTAACCGGCGCCAGACACTCCACACGTCGCCCAGCGTAGTCAGACGGTGTTTGCCGAAGCTTCATCTGCCCGGACGGGCGGTCTCTCCAACTTTTGGAGGAGGCTGAGCGTCCGATTTGATACTCAGGGCCTACTTCCGGGTCCCGATGACGGTCCCTGGGGCCGATGCGACCGCCGCCGGAATCCGAGAGGCTCTACCCATGACAGTGTTGATGCCGCGACTCCGTCGCGGCGGGCCATGGGGCTTTGACTCCCGGCCTTCCCTCGTCACTCCAGTCGCTTCGCTCCCTCCGCTCCTCAGTCCAGGCCGGGAGGCCCCATGACCGGCGAACAGCCGCCGCGCCGCACCGGCTCGGTGCGGATGCGGTTGCTGTCCGTGACGGGGTTCGGGGTGGTGGCGCTGGCGGTGGGGTCGCTGCTGCTCTGGCACGGGCAGGTGGGGGAGCTGCTCGGGCTGGCCGCGGACAAGGAGCCGGTCGTCTCGAGCGTCAACGCGCCGGCTGTCTCCGAGCCGCCGGTCACCCTCGTCACGCCGACGCCCACCCGGACCAGGAAGCCGGTCAAGACGCCGACGAAGACCCCGACCAAGAGCCCGACCAAGTCGCCGACGAAACCGGTGTACGGCGAGGAGAGCATCAACGGGCTGTCGCCGATCCTGAAGTCCCGGCTGAATAGGGCGATGACCGCCGCGAAGGCGGACGGCGTGACGCTGCGGATCACCTCCGGCCGCCGGACCAAGGCCAAGCAGCAGCGGCTGTTCGACGAGGCGATCGCGAAGTACGGCTCGTACAAGGCGGCGACCCGGTGGGTGCTGCCGCCGAAGTACTCCGCGCACGTCGAGGGCAAGGCCGTGGACATCGGCCCGGCGGCCGCCATGCAGTGGCTGAACAAGAACGGCTGGCGCTACGGCGTCTGCCGCCGCTACGACAACGAACCCTGGCACTTCGAAGCGCTGAGCACCCCCGGCAAGAAGTGCCCGCCGCGCGAACCGTACGCGCGACCGGTTGCCGACTGACCCCACACCGAGAACAGGAGCCGACCATGACCATGACCATGCCGTTGACCTACGCCCAGCCGCTGCCCCGGCGTTACACCCGCACCCGGTTGACCGTCCCGGCGTTGTGGCGGCAGGTGATCGGCGGAGGCGAGCAGGGAGCGGAGGCGATCGTGCCGGAGCCGGACCGGTCGGCGTACACGCAGCTGGAGATCTACGACGGCGTCCTGGCCGCGTTCGAGCGCCGCGACGAGGTCGCCGAGGTGCTGAAGAGCTCGGCGGACCGGGCGACCGTCGTACGTCGGCTGCGGGAGCGGCTCGGGCTGAGCCAGCTGCAGGCGACCACGCTGGTCGATCTGCCGCTGACCACCGAGTGCCGCGACCGGATCGCTCACCGTGCCGCCGAGCTGCGTGCAGCACTGAATCGCTGACCCGGGCGGCTCGCGCGGACCTGCGAGGTTTGCGTCGCTTGGGGAGGATGGAGGAGTGATCACCATCGAGCAGGCCGGGCGACTGCGTAAGGCCGGGGTGCTGTGGGCGCCCGCGGCGGGGGACCGTTTCATCGTGCCGGACCGGGACATGGACGAGGACGTGTTCGTGGTGAGCGACATGACCGTCGAGGTGCACGACTACCAGGGCAGCAAGGTGATCGGTTTCAACGGCACCACCGAGTGGGCCCTGGACAGCATCGAGCAGCGCGAGGTGATCTGGCTCCCGCGCGAGGAGCAGCTCCGCGCCCTCCTCGGCGACCACTTCCGCACCCTCGAGGCCGTCCCCGGCGGCTACCGGGTCGAGCTCACCGACAGCTCCCACTCCGCCGACGACGCCGAACAGGCCTACGCCAAAGCCGTCATCCACCTGCTCGGCGCCTAACGCGGAGTTGCGGGCCTCCAGTACTGCTTGCGCTCCTTGTCCTTCACCGTGAAGCCGAGCTTGGACACCTCGTCCCGGAGCTCACGGAGGTCGGCCTTGCCCTTGTCCCCGTCGTCGAAAGCTTTCGCCCGCGCCTTGAGTACGGCGTTCACCGCCGGCGGCAACTCGGGTTCGTCCTCGACCCACCGGCGGAACCGGTCGGCGTGCGGATCACCGCTCTCCGACCACGGGTAGCCGTGCGTCCGGAACGCCGCCGGGATCTGCTTGGCCTCGGACTTCAGCTGGTCGTGCTTCTCCCGCGCGAGCTCCCGCGAGGTCGAGTCCTGCAGCACGATCTCCTTGCCGTCCAGGAACGCGACCGCCACCTTCTCCCGCGGCACCGTCACCGTCTTCTGGTTCTTCAGGAACTCCACCGACTGCCGGGTGATCGTCACCTTGAGCGTGTCCTCGAGCGCCATCGCCGCGAGCAGCACCCCGGCGAGCAGCCCGATCACGATGCAGATCGCGCCGACCCACCAGGCGTCCCAGCCGGCGATCAGCTTCAGCGGCCCCTGGAACGGCACCCAGTCCTGGCTGCTCGCCCAGTCCGCGATCCGCGGCAGGAAGAACCCGAGCACCAGCCCGACCAGCGGGAAGCCGCCGAACAGGACGACCTTGTCCGTGGTCGAGTGCCCGATCACGGTGCGGTCGGGTGTGTGCGTCGTCGGCCCCATGGCCCGAACATAGCGCGGCGCCGAGAAACTTTAGTATCGAATCACGACGACTGGAGGACCCCTTGACGGACGCCGGCGCGATGCTTCGGTTCCACTGATGCTGATCACCGACCCGGCGGACCTGGACCCGGCCAGCGCCGACCCTGTCGAGCTCTCGCCTGCGCTGCTCGAGCGCCTCGCCGCGATCCGGTCGGAGATGCTGGCCGCCCTCGATGCCGGCGACCCGGTCTACGGCGTGAACACCGGGATGGGTGCCCTGAGCAAGCGTCGCCTCACCGAGGACGAGCAGCGCGTGCACCAACGCGACCTGCTGCTGGGCCGCGCCGTCGGCGGTCCGCCCTGGCTGCCGGCCGACGAGGCGCGTGCGGTGCTGATCGGCCGCCTGCGCACCTTCCTGACCGGCGACGCGGGCGTCTCCGTCGAGCTCGTCCAGCAGTTAGTTGCCTACATCAACAGTGGTGAGGTGCCCGAGATCCCAGCCGGCGGGGCCGGATCGGCCGGCGAGATCATCCCGCTGGCGCACGCGTTCGGTCCGCTCGATTTCGACCTCGGGCCCAAGGAGGGCATCGTGCTGCTGGCCGGCATTCCGGGCGCGACCGGACGGGCGGCACTCCACGTGACCCGCACTCGCCGGCTGGCCGACCACCTCACCGCGGTCGCCGCCGGCGCGATCGCCGTGATCGGCGCGAACCGCGATCCCTACCACCCGCTCGCGGCGCGCGGCGACGACGTGCTCGCCGACGAGCTCGCTCGCCTCCGCGAGTTGGCTGGCCCCGAGCCCGAGCCGCGGTCGCTGCAGGCGCCCGTCTCGTTCCGCGTCGCCGGGCAGGTGAACGCACATCTCCGGCGGACCATCGACCGGCTCGCGGAAGCGGTCGACCGGGCGTTCACCGGGGTCACCGACTCACCGGCGTACCTGGACGGCGAGTTCGTCGGCACCGCGGGCTTCCACGGGATCGACCTCGCCGCGCACTGCGATCACCTGACCGCGGCGCTCGCCCACGCCGCCGAGGTCTCCACGGCGCGACTGCACCGATTGCTGGATCCGGCGGTGACCGGGCTGCCTGCCCAGCTCGCTCTCGATCCTGGTCCACAGGCCGGGCTGGTCGCCGTACACAAGCGCGCGGTCGCCACCAGCCACGCCCTCCGTCGCCTGACGTTGCCCACGGCAATCAGTACGGCGGAGACGTCGAACGGTCAGGAGGACGTGCAGAGCTTCTCCTGGGAAGCGGTCGGGGTGCTCGCCGAGGCCGTCCGGCTGACTCGCGAGGTCACCGCCTGCGAGCTGCTCGCCGTCCACCAGGCCTTCGCCTTGTCCAAGCGCCCGATCCCGCCCGGGCTCCAGGAACTGATGCACGCCGTGGCGAGCGTCGTACCGCCGATCGGCGCGGACCGGCCGTTCGGGAAGGACCTGACCAGGTTGCTCGAGTCGGTGCTCCAGGCCTGACCGACCATGGGTTGATCGTAAGAGCCAGCGCGACACGCGGGTGCGCGGAAGTCGTAAGTAGCTTGCGCTGGGTCTGTGTCGTTGGGTCATATGCCATCCACTAGCCTGATCCACCCGAAGTCGGCGGAGATGGAGGAGATCCTTGAAGCGGTTCGTGGTCCCGCCGACCTGGCCGTCGCCGCCCCGCCGTAGCTGGGTCCCGCCCAAGACCTGGCATCCCGACCCGTCCTGGCCACCGCCGCCCGAGGGCTGGCGGTTCTGGGTCGACGGCAAGGGCAACCCGGTCCGCGGACCGGTCGGCCGGTACGGCGGCCCGACCCGCAAGGCGATGTACGCCGGGGTCGGCGCGATGGTCCTCGTGCTCGGCGTCAACTTCTGGGCGTTGTCCGCGATCGGCTTGTTCGGCGGCGACTCCGGTGGCACGCGGGCGGTGCATGTCGTCGACGACAGTTCGCCGACGCCGACCGTCGTACCACCGAAGGTCACGCAGTCGACGCCGGCGCCGCCGCCCGTGCAGAAGACGACGGTGACTCCGACCCAGAAGCCCACCCAGACCCCGACCCGGCGGCCGACCAAGTCGCGGACCACCGAGCGGGAGTCGGAGGATCGCTCCGAGCCCACGCCGACCCGGACGCCGACCGCGACCAAGACCACCCGCCCGCCGCGGCCGAGCATGACCACTCCGCCGAGCCGCGAGGAGCTGATCCGGCAGTACTGCATCCAGCAGGGTTACGACCCCGAGTGGTGCGACCCCGAGAACTGGCCCACCAACCCGGCCGACGACCCGCGCAACGAGGAGCCCTGAGCCTCAGTCCTGCGGCGGTAGCTTGCGATTCGGGTAGAGGTCCGGGATCGGGATGGGCATCCGCCACAGCTGCTTCTGCGGGTGGAGCAGCCCGTGGCGTACGGCGACGTGCCGCAGCAGCCGGAGTGGACCGGCGATCAGGACGAAGGCCAGCGGAAGCTCGACCAGGAACGCGCTGAGCAGCGCCTGGGTGAGGTCGGCGCCGCGCTGACTGGTCATCACGTCGAACCAGGCGTCGCAGATCAGCAGCACGCCGGAGGCGAACGCGGTCGGGAACACCAACTGCTTACGCTTCCAGCCGGCGATCGCCGTCAGCATCAGCATGGTGAGCAGCAGGATGTCGAAGCCGACCCAGGTGGCGACCCAGTTCCGTGCGAAGTAGTGGCTGGGCAGGGTGACGGCCAGGTAGACGGTCCACGGGACCAGGGCGAGCGCGCAGAGCAGCATCAGCACAGTCCGCCACTTGCGGATCCGCTCGATCGTTCGCAGCGGGATCATCGGACTCGAGGTGCGCGCGAGTCGCAGGATCAGGTCCCGCCGTTCGGCCGCCGTCATCGCGGCGATCTGTTCGTCGGTCAGGGTCACGCCTCCAGTATTCCTTGTGACTGCATTCACAAGCCGGTAGAATCGACGCCGGGAGGTGCCTGTATGACCGAGCGCAAGCCACCGGGCATGAGTACCCAGGACTGGGTCGAGGCCCAGCTCCAGCGGGCCCAGAACGCCGGTGAGTTCGACAACCTGGCGGGTGCGGGCAAGCCGCTGACCAAGCTCGCCAGCCCGCACGATCCGGACTGGTGGGTGAAGGACTTCATCCGCCGCGAGAACATCGAGACCGAGGCGCTGCTGCCACCGGCGGTCCTGCTCCGCAAGGAGAAGCAGCAGGTCCACGACAAGGTGCGCGGAATGCGCCGCGAGTCCGACGTCCGCGAGTACCTGGCCGACCTGAACCGGCGGATCCTGGTCAACATCCGCGACACCACCGGACCGGTCGTCCCGGTCGGCACCGTCGACGAGGAGGCGATCCTCGACCAGTGGCGCGCCGAACGGCCTGACCCGGCCCGGGTCCGAGAGCGCGAGCCGGAGCCGGAGCGGAAGAAGTCGATCTGGCAGAAGCTGTTCAGCTGAGCAGTTCGCGCGCGGCCGTCTCGATCTCGCGCTCGCTGACCAGCACCCGGTGAGCCGCCGCGCCGAGCGGGACGTAGGAGTCGTGGCTGGCGACGCGGGCCAGTCGACCGGTGTACCCGTAGTCGATCAGCGTGGCCAGGACGCCCTCGGAGACACCGCCGGACCGGCGCGTCTCGTCGACGACCAGCACCCGCCCGGTGGCGTTTGCCTCGCGCAACAAGTCGTCGACCGGCAGCGGCGCCAGCCAGCGCAGGTCGAGGACCCGGACGCCCGGAACCCGGGCGGCCACCCGGAGGCTCATCGGGACGCCGTTGCCGAAGGTGACGATGGTCAGCCCGGTCCCGTCGCCGTACGTCCGGGCACGTCCGATCGGCGCCGGTTCACCGCCGTACGGCGTCAGCCACGCGTCGTCGCCGTCGGCGTACAGGTCGCGGCGGTGGTAGAGCGCGATCGGCTCCAGGAAGACGCTGACTGTGCCGGACGAGCGGGCCGCCGCCGCGCAGGTGTGCAGCATCGCGGCCGCGTCGTCCGGCCGGGACGGTGACGCGATTACGATCCCGGGGATGTCCCGCAGCACGCCGATCGCGTCGTCGTTGTGGAAGTGGCCGCCGAAACCCTTCTGGTAGCCGTAGCCGGCGATCCGCAGCACCATCGGGTTCGAGTACTGCTCCTGCGAGAAGAACTTCAGCGACGCGGCCTCGCCGCGCAGTTGGTCCTCGGCGTTGTGCAGGTAGGCCAGGTACTGGATCTCCGGAATCGGGAGCAACCCGGAGACTCCGGCGCCCAGCGCCAGCCCGAGGATCGACTGCTCGTCCAGCAGGGTGTCGAAGACTCGTGCCGGCCCGAACGCCTTCTGCAGTCCGCGGGTCACGCCGTACACCCCGCCCTTGCGGCCGACGTCCTCGCCGAACACCATTGCCTCCGGGTACGACGCGAGTACGTCGGCCAGCGCCCGGTTGATCGACTGGCTCAGGGTCAGCCGCTCTGTGGTTGTGTTGGTTCGGGGCAGGGAATCCGACACCCGCTTCGGATCAGGCAAGCGCAGTGGGGCGGCGATCGCCTCCGCGGAGGACAGCTGCGGCAGGCCCGAGACCTCGGCGGCGATCCGCATCACCTCGGACCGCTTGTCCTCGTACAGCTCGATCACGTCGTCGGGCGTGTAACCGGCTCCCAGCAGGAGTCGCGCCGTACCGAGCAGTGGGTCGAGCTCCTCGTCCGCGGCCAGCTCGGCAGGCGAGCGGTACGCCGCTTCCACGTCGGAGCCGGCGTGGCCGAGCAGCCGGACGGTGCGGAGCCGGAGGAAGGCCGGCCGGCGGTTCCGCCGGACGAAGGTCGAGGCCTCGGTCGCCATCGACAGCGCGGCGGCGAGATCGGTGCCGTCGGCATCGAAGTACCGCAGGCCGGGCCGCTGCCCGTATGCCTGCCGGATCCAGCCCTCGGGAGTGCGCACGCTGATCCCGATCCCGTTGTCCTCGCAGACCAGCAGCAACGGCATCGGCAGGCCCTGGTACGACGCGTGCAGGGTGGCGTTGATCGCACCGGTCGCGGTCGAGTGGTTCGCCGAGGCGTCGCCGAAGCTGGTCACCACGATCGCGTCGTGCGGCCAGGGCGACGGCACGCCGAGTTTCGCCGACCGCGAGATGGAGAACGCGACACCCATCGCGCGCGGCAGGTGGGACGCGATCGTCGACGTCTGCGGGATGATCGCCAGGTCGTGCCGGCCGAAGACCTTGTGCCGGCCGCCCGCGATCGGCTCGGCGGTGGCGGCCGCGACGCCGAGCAGGATGTCGCGCAGCCCTTCCTTCGAGCCGCACTGCTCGGCGCGGGCCAGGTAGAACGCCCCCGACCGGTAGTGCAGCAGGGCGGGGTCAGTGGGCTGAAGGGCCGCGGCAACGGCGGCGTTGCCCTCGTGGCCGGCCGATCCGATCGTGTAGAACCCCTGGCCCTGGGACTGCATCCAGCGGGCGGCCAGGTCGGCGTGCCGGCTGCCGAGCTGGGCGTCGTACAGGCTGCGCAGGACCTCCTCCGAGAGGTCGCCCGGCGTCGGCTTGAGCCCGCGGATCCGGTCGGCGAACCGCTCGTCGACGCTGGTCACGACCGGCCGCCCGGCGTCTCAGAGCCCGCAGTCGAACCCGTCGTCGTTCGGGTTCGCGTCGGCCAGAACGTCCAGGATTCTGCTCGCGCGGCGAAGGTCCTCATCTGATACATGATCGGCGAAGAACGTCGACACCACAGCCTCGACCACAGGTTGGGCAGCCGCGAGCGCCTCCCGGCCGGCCTCGGTGAGCTCGGCCCAGGTGGCCCGGCGGTCCTCGGGGGTGTTCCGGCGGACCACCCAGCCGTCCTTGTCCTCGAGCTTGCCGATCAGCCGGGTGCAGCCGCTGCGGGAGATCATCAGCTGCTCGGCCAGCGGCGCCATCCGCAGCCGCCCGCCGGCCTGGTCGAGGATCCGCAGCACCTCGTGCTCGAAGTAGCCCATCTTCAGCCGGGAGCGCAGAGTGTTGTCGAGATGCGTGAACAGCAGCGTGTCCGCGCGGTACATCGCCCGCCAGGCGCCGAGCTGCTCGGTGCTCATCGTCGTCGGCATGGTGAGAGTGTACGACGACTGATGCGCATCGCAACAGTTGACATGTGAACTGTTCGTCTGTGTATGATCCCTCGAGACGACCTTGGGGAGGACGACGTGAGCTGGAAAGCGGTTCAGCCGCTGCGGCGCCGGGACTACCGGCTGCTGTGGACGGGCTTGGCGGTCGCGCTGCTCGGCAGCGGCCTGTGGCTGGTCGCGCTGGCCTGGCAGGTGATCGAGCTCGGCGGTGGGCCGGTCCAGTTGTCGGTGGTGACGACGGCGTACAGCATCGGCCTGGTCGTCTGCGTGCTCTTCGGCGGGATCGCGGCCGACCGGTTGTCCCAGCGCAGCGTGATCATCGCGGCGGACGGCGTACGCGGCCTGGTGCTGCTGGTCGTCGCGGGGCTGGCGTTGACCGGCACGCTGGAGATCTGGCACCTGGCCGCTGCGGCGGTGCTGATCGGAGCCGGTGAGGCCTTCCTGATTCCGGCGTACACGGCGTTGGTGCCGAGGCTGCTGCCGGCCGACGAGTTGCTCGCGGCGAACGGCCTGGAGGGCATGCTGCGGCCGCTGGCCCAGCAGGCGACCGGGCCCGCGTTGGGCGGTCTGGCGATCGCGGCGCTGTCACCCGGGGTCGCGATCCTGGTGACCGCGCTGACGTACTTCTTCTCCGCCGGGTGCGTGCTCGCGATGCGGATCCCGTCCACCGGCTTCGAGCCGGTCGAGCCGGGTGAGGTCGAGGACGCTGAGCACGAGCGTGCGAAGCAGTCGATCCTTGGTGATCTGCGCGAAGGCTGGAGGTACGTACGGCAGACCCGCTGGCTGCTGGCGTCACTGCTGTTCGGCACGGTGTTCGTGCTGCTGATCCTGGGGCCACTCGAGGTGCTGCTGCCGTTCGCCGTCAAGGATCAGCTCGGTGGTGGGCCGGGTGACTTCGGCCTGGTGCTGGCAGCGTTCGGGGTCGGCGGGGCGGCCGGTGCGTTGCTGATCTCGTCGCGGAGTCTGCCGCGGCGGTACCTGACGGTGCTGACGCTGCTGTGGGGTTTCGGGTCGCTGCCGATCGTCGTGCTCGGGTTCGCTCGCGAGCTGTGGATCATGATGGCGGGTGCGGCCGTGGTCGGCCTGACGAGCTCGGCGGCGATGGTGATCTGGGGGACGCTGCTGCAGCGCCGGGTGCCGGACCACCTACGCGGGCGGATCGCCAGCCTGGACTTCTTCGTCTCGCTGCTGCTCATGCCGGTGTCGATGGCGCTGGCCGGCCCGGCGGGCGCCGTACTGGGGCTGACGGCCGTGTTCCTGGTCGCCGGGATCGGGCCGGCGGTGGTGTCCGTCCTGGTCGTGTACTTCGGGCGGATGCCGTCGGACGAGATCGCGCACCCGCTCGACCACGAGGAGCCGGCGCCCACCGCTGCCTGAACCGGTTGAGATCGGGGTACCGGGCCCGCATGCGATGGATCCGCCTGCGGGCGCTGCTCACGGTGAACCTCGTGCTCTTCCTGCTGTTCCTGGTGGGACTGCTGCTCACCGGGCACGCGCAGGAGAACGCCGAGCTGGCCGACCACGGGCAGCCGCCGCAGAGCCTCGGGCAGTACGTCGTCTCGTCGTCCTTCGGTGAGGCGGTGTTCGAGAACTGGGAGTCCGAGTTCCTGCAGATGGGGATGTACGTCCTGCTGACGGCGTACCTGGTGCAGAAGGGGTCGGCGGAGTCACGGCCGATCGGCGAGCCCGCTCCGCAGGACGAGGACCCGCGGGAGCACCGGAACGACCGGCAGGCGCCGTGGCCGGTTCGGCACGGGTCCGAGGCGTTGCTGTGGCTGTACGAGAACTCGCTGGCGATCGCCTTCGGGCTGGTGTTCCTGCTGTCGTTCTGGCTGCACGCGGTCACGGGTGCGGCGGCGTTCAGCGAGGAACAGGGGCTGCACGGTGGCGAGCCGGTGACCACCTGGGAGTACTTGCAGACGTCGCAGTTCTGGTACGAGTCGTTCCAGAACTGGCAGAGCGAGTTCCTCGCGGTGGCCGCGATCGTCGGCGGGTCGATCTACCTGCGTCAACGGCGGTCCGCACAGTCGAAGCCCGTGCACGCGCCACACTCGGAGACCGGCGCCTGATTGGCCGCGCCCTTCGGTGGGAACGGTGACGAGCAGCCGTTCGTTCTGGGGGTAGGTCTGTGGTGGTGGGGCGGGTTCACGTGAGGTGTGTCGTGGGTGAGGTCCGGTGATGCGTTCGCCGCTGCTGCGGCGGGTAGTGATCGCAGCTGGTCTCGGAGTCGGGACCACTGGCGTGCTCGCCGGGGTGTTGCTGCTGGGCCCGTTGGCCGCCTCGATTCTGCTGGTCGTCGTGTTCGCGCTCGTGTGGCCGCTGGCGGCGGTGATTCGTTACGTCGCGGATGATGCGCCGTACCAATCCGCGGTGATCGTCGCGGCGGCGGCCGCCGCCGGGGTGCTGTGTCTGCCGGGGCTGGTGCGGTTGCTGGCATGGGGTGCGGTCGGGCTCGCGGTGGCGCTGGTCGTCGCCGGCCTGTTCATCGTGATCGAGCTCGTGACACCGGAGCGCCGGGAGCGCCCGTCGCGCCGGCAGCGGAAGGTCGCGCGGTTGACGGAGCTGCAGCTGCAGGAGGAGGAGCAGCTCATCGCCGCCCTGCAGTGCCCGCTCAGCATCGAGGAGCTCTGCGGCGTCTGGACCGAGACCGCCACCACGCTGGCTCAGGGCGCGGGGCCGCGCGACCGCCAGGCAGTGGCCGAGGTACGGCGGATCTGCCTCGACGAGTTCGAACGCCGCAACCCCGACGGCTTCCACCGCTGGATCGACGCCGGCGCCCCCGCCAACCCGAGCACGTACCTACTCCCTACCCCCGGCGAATAACCTCCACGACCGCGCGGGCCGTCGACTCGGCGGACTGCGGGTTCTGGCCGGTGACCAGGCGGCCGTCGGTGATCGTCTGCGGCGTGAAGTTCGCGGCCGGGTGGTGGATCGCGCCGCGCGCGGTGAGGGTGTCGGCCAGCAGGAACGGGACGACGTCGGTCAGGCCGACCGCCTCCTCCTCGGCGTTCGTGAAGCCGGCGACGTTCTTGCCGTCGACCAGGTAGGACCCGTCGGACAGCTTCAGGTTCACGAGCGCGGACGGGCCGTGGCAGACGGCCGCGACCACCCCGCCGCGCTCGTAGATGGCAGCCGCGAGCGAAGCCAGCGCCTGGTCGTTCGGGAAGTCCCACATCGTGCCATGGCCGCCGGCGAACAGGATCGCGTCGTACGACGAGGCGTCGAGCCCGGCCGCGGTCGGGGTGTGGTCGAGGTCGACGGCGGCGAGGAACTTCTGCTGGATCGGGTCGTCTTCGTTCAGCCCGTCGAGCGGCGGACGCCCGCCGGCCACCGAGACCAGGTCGACGTCGAACCCGGAGTCGGTGAACACCGCCCAGGGTTCGGCGGCCTCGGAGACGTAGAAGCCGGTGCTGCGCCCGGTGTCTCCGAGCGCGGAGTGACTGGTGAGAGCAATGAGTACGCGAGTCATGCCGTCCATGATGTGGTGGTCTTGCCATCGGAAACCAATAGGTGAAGCGGCAGTTAGCCATAAGATTCCTGATATGGGGCCATCGCTCGAGCTGCTCAGGACGTTTCTGGCCGTGCATCGGGCCGGGTCGATCACCGCGGGTGCGGAGACGCTCGGGCTGTCCCAGCCGACCGTGACCGCCCAGCTCAAGTCCCTCGAGGTTGCGCTGGGCCGCCCACTCTTCGAGCGGCTGCCTCGCGGCGTCCGGCCGACCAGCGCGGGCGACGAGTTGGCGAGACGGATCGCCGAGCCGATCGACGCACTGCAGGGGCTCGTACGGGACGAGCTCGACGTGCCGGTCGCGGCAACGGTGCACCTCGGTGGGCCCGCGGACTTCCTGTGTCACCAGATCCTGCCCGCGCTTGCCGACCGGTTCGCGGACGGCCTGCAGGTGCGAACGACGTTCGGGATGCCGGACGACCTGCTCGATCGCCTGCTCAACCGCAGCCTCGACCTGGTGATCAGCTCGGTCCGCCCCCGCCGGCCAGGTCTGCGCGTGACCCCCTTCTACGACGAGGTTTTCGCTCTCGTTGCCGCCCCGCGCTGGTCCACCGGCACACCGGTCACGGCACCCGAACCACTCCGCAAGATCCCGCTCGTCGCGTACGCCGAGGAGGCCCCGATCATCCGCCGCTACTGGCGCAGCGTCTTCGGCACGCGGCTGACGCGGACGGTGGATCTCGTCGTACCGGACCTACGCGGCGTCCTGGCCGCCGTACGCGCCGGCGCAGGCGCAAGCGTGCTACCCACCTATCTCTGCAACGAGGCCTTGTCCTCCGGCGAGCTGGTCCTCCTGTCCGAGCCCGAGCTCCCACCCCTGAACACCCTGTACTTGGCCACCCGCTCGGACGCGGGCCCCCGCAGCCCAGCCGCCGTCATACGAGACGAGCTGATCAGACGCCTAGCGCACCCTTGATGTCGCCGGGCAGGAGGTCAGTGTGCGTGGTGCGCGGTCAGGCGGCTTTCTTGCGGCTGGACGCCTTCTTGCCGGTGGACTTCTTGGCCGCCGCCTTCTTCGCGGTCTTCTTCCGGGGGCTGGTCTTCTTGGCGGCCGACTTGCCGGAGGTACGGCGGCTGCGCGCCTCCTCGACGCTGGCGCGCAGCGCGGAGACCAGGTCGGTCGACGAGGTGGCCTCGGGCTCCTCCTCGTTGAACACGACCTCCTTGCCCTTGCGCTTGTCCGCGACCAGCTTCTTCACCCGCTCGGTGTAGGTGTCCTTGTAGGCGCTCGGCTTCCACTCGCCGCTCATCGCCTCGATCAGGTCGGCCGCCATCGAGAGCTGCTTGCCGGCGGTGGACTTGGCCGGCAGGTCGCCGAGCTCCTTGGCCGGGTCGCGGATCTCGTCGCCGAAGTACATCGTCTCCAGCACCAGGACCTTGCCCTGGGCCCGGATCGTGGCCAGGTACTCCTTGCCGCGCATCACGAACTTGGCGATCCCGGCCCGGTTGGTCTTCTTCAGCGCGTCCCGCAGCAGCGCGTACGACGACTTGTTCTCCTTGTCGGACGGGCCCAGGTAGTAGCTCTTCTGGAAGTAGATCGGGTCGATCTCGTCCAGGTCGACGAAAGTGGAGATCTCCAGCGAGCGGGACTTGCCGGGGGCGATGTCCTCGAGCTCCTCGCGCTCGACGATGACGTGCTCGCCGTCGCCGACGTCGTGGCCCTTCACGATCTTGTCGTAGTCCACCTCGCGGCCGGTCCGCTCGTTCACCCGCTTGTACCGGATCCGGTCCGACGTCCCCTCCTGGAACTGGTGGAAGTCGACCTCGTGCTCCTGGGTCGCGCTGTACAGCCCGACCGGGACCGAGACCAGCCCGAAGTTGATGTATCCACTCCAGATCGACCGTGCCATCGCGCGCTCCTCTCCGACGCCCGGCCCGGTACCCACCTCAGAGGCGGTTGTACCGCTTCCGCGCCTCCCGGCTCTCCTTCTGCGCGTCCCGGGCGGCCCGGCGGGCCTCGTCCAGCTCGGTGCCGACGCGCCGTACCAGCTCCTGGGCGTCGGCGAGCGCCTCGCGGGCCTCGTCGAGCTGGTTGTCCAGGTCCTCGACCCTCGCTTCGGCCTCCTGGGCGGCCGCGACCGCGTCCTCCAGCGCCTGCTTGGCCTTCGCCTTCTCCTTGGCCTCGCGTTCCTCTTCCGCACGCTCGGCCTTCTCCCGCTTGCGCCGAGCGGCAGCCGACTCTTCCTCCTCGGCCGCAGTCTCCGCCTTGCGCCGGTCGCGAGCCCGCCGGCGGCGTTCGTCGGTGAGCGGAGTGACGATGGTCGGTTCGCCGCTCTCGTCGACGACCCCGAACCCGACGTGCCGCAGCGCGCTGCTCAGGCGGCCTTCCCGTACGGCGTCGCCCGCGGCTGGATCCACCAGCGCCGCGTCGAGGGTCTCGCGCAGTTTCTGGCCGACGTCCGCGCTGACCTTCTGCCCTTGTTTCTCGGACAGTTTCGTGGCGTCCTTGGCCAGTTTGTCGAGCAGCTTGTGCCGCTTCGGGGTGAGCTCGCGCAGGCGCTCGCCGTCCAGGTCCGCGGTCGCCTCGCGGAACTCGTCCCCGAGGGCGAGCAGGTCGTCCAGCTCGTCGGGCAGCTCACGGGCGGCCAGGTTCGTCACCCAGGCGGCGACCGTCGGCTTCCGCATCGCCTTCAACCGGGTCGATCCGAGCTGGTCGCCGTCCGCCTTCAGCTGTTTGGCCAGCTCGTTGCGGGTAGCAATGAAGTCGGCAGCCGGGGCCGCGTACAGGGCGTCGGCTGCCTCTTCGAAGTCCACGGCACCGACGCTACCGGAACTCCGCCGTACGCAGAACCACCCCGGCGCGCGGGGGATTTGCGCCGGGGCGGCTGGTCTGCGTGGCGACTACTTCTTGAAGGCGTCCTTCGCCTTCTCCTTGGCCTGCTTCAGCGCGGCCACGGACTGCTCGGTGTCGCCCTTCGCCTGCAGATCGCGGTTGTCGGTCGCCTCGCCGGTCTCCTTCTTGACCTTGCCCTTGGCTTCCTTGGCGGCGTTCTTGGCTTTGTCTCCGATACCCATCGGTCTCTCCTTCACGGGTTCGGGCTTTCCTTGCCGTCCGGGTGCCCGCGGAACCGGGATCCATGCATGCGGGGCGGGTATCGGACGGTATGCGGTTACGACGCAGCGATCCGGACGGCCCCGGCCTGACCAGGCGGGGCCACGGCCGTGGGTTCAGCTACCTCGATCCGGACGGGAAGCGGGTCACCGACCAGGAGACGCTGGAACGGATCCGGATGCTGGCCATCCCACCGGCCTGGAAGGACGTCTGGATCTGTCCGTATCCGAACGGTCACCTGCAGGCCACAGGCACCGACGACGCCGGCCGGCGGCAGTACCTGTACCACGACGACTGGCGGACGACCCAGGACGCCGGCAAGCACGACCGGGTACTGCGCCTGGCCCGCAAGCTGCCCGAGTTCCGCGAGGCGGTCGACCGCGACCTGCGCCGCAAGGGGATCGACCGCGAACGGGTCCTCGCGGTCGCCCTGCGGATGCTCGACTACGGCGTCTTCCGGACCGGCAACACCGAGTACGCGGAGGAACACGGCAGCCGTGGCGCGGCGACCCTGCTGCGTGACGACGTCTGTGTCCGCAAGGGCAAGGTGGTGTTCGACTTCGTCGCCAAGGGCGGGGTGGACCGGGTGGTCGAGCTCGACGACGACCACCTGGTCGAGGCGGTCTCGTCGCTCAGACGCGCCCGGCACGACGAGCCGGAGCTGCTGGTCTACCGCGACGACGACGGCTACCACGGGATCGACGCGACCATGATCAACGAGCGTTTCCAGGAGCTGGTCGGTGACGACTTCACCGTGAAGGACCTGCGCACCTGGACCGCCACCGTGCACGCCGCGGTCGACCTGGCCCAGGCCGACCCGCCGACCACCAAGAAGGCCCTCAACGCCGCGGTGAAGGAGATGCTCGCCGAGGTCGCCGACCACCTCGGCAACACACCGGCCGTCGCCAGGTCGTCGTACGTCGATCCCCGCGTCGTCACGCAGTACGAGGAAGGGCGGACGATCGCGGCTGCGGTCAACCGGCACGGCGACGACCTGAACGACGAGGACACCCGGGAAGGCCTGGAACGCTCGGTGGCGCGGCTGCTCACCAGGAACGAATAGGCGGCCACCCGCGGGGCACCGGCCAGGTCTGTTCCAACGGGAGGAGCCGTGATGCGGGCCTTGGTCCTGAACTGCACCCTGAAGGCGTCACCGAGTGAGTCGAACACCGACCAGCTGGCCGATGTCGTGGTCGACGCGCTGCAGCAGCAGAAGGTCGACGTCGACCGCGTCCGGCTGGCGGACCTGAACATCAAGCCCGGCGTGAGCAGCGACGAGGGGACCGGGGACGACTGGCCCGGGATCCACCAGCAGCTGCTGGACAGCGACATCCTGATCGTCGCCACCCCGACCTGGGTCGGGCGGCCGTCGTCGATCGCGCAGCGGCTGCTGGAGCGGCTGGACGCGATGCTGAGCGAGACCGACGACGAGGACCGGCCGGTCGCGTACAACCGGGTCGCCGGGGTCATCGTCACCGGCAACGAGGACGGCGCGCACCACGTGATCTCCGAGATCAGCGGCGGCCTGGTGGACATCGGCTACACGATCCCCGGGCAGTCCTGGACGTACTGGAACAAGGGACCTGGGCCGGGACCGAGCTACTCCGAGACCGACGAGGGGCACGAGTGGTCGGCGAAGACCGGACGAGCCATGGTCGGCAACCTGGTGGCGGTCGCGAAAGCGCTGGCGGCGAACCCCGTGCCGGCGCCGCCGAGCTGAATGTTCCGCGGGGCCAACGGGTACCGGGCGGGCGGCGTGAAAGGAGTAGATGATGCCTGCAGGATCGAACCGGAAGCGTGAGCGGCAGTACGAGCACATCAAGGCGGGGCTGAAGAAACGCGGCCGGAGCGAGGACACCGCGGAGGAGATCGCGGCGCGCACCGTGAACAAGGAGCGCGCGAGGGCCGGCGAGGCCAAGGAGAAGAGCCGCAGCTCCACCCACGACATCTCCTCGGGCCGCCGGGGCGGGCTCCGCTCGCACAGCGGCTCCCAGGGCCGCACCAAGGAGCAGCTCTACAACGAGGCCAAGCAGAAGAACATCAAGGGTCGCTCGAAGATGAGCAAGGCCGAGCTCGAGAAGGCGGTAGGTCGGTAGTGAAGGCTCTCACCTGGCAGGGCAAGCGCACGGTCGAGTTCACCGACGTGCCGGACCCGCGGATCCTGGAACCGACCGATGCCGTCGTCAAGGTGACGACAACCGGGATCTGCGGGTCCGACCTGCACTTGTACGAGGTGCTGGCCCCGTTCCTCGACCCGGGCGACATTCTCGGCCACGAGGCGATGGGCATCGTCGAGGAGACCGGGTCCGAGGTCCCGAACCTGAAGCCTGGCGACCGTGTCGTCGTCCCGTTCCAGATCGCGTGCGGCACCTGCTTCATGTGCAGCCGCGACCTGCAGACCCAGTGCGAGACGACGCAGGTGCGCGAGCAGGGCATGGGCGCCGCGCTGTTCGGCTACACCAAGCTCTACGGGCAGGTTCCGGGCGGACAAGCGGAGTACCTGCGCGTCCCGCAGGCCCAGTACGGCCCGATCAAGGTGCCGCACGGACCGCCGGACGAGCGGTTCATCTACTTGTCCGACGTACTCCCCACGGCGTGGCAGGCGGTCGAGTACGCCGCGATCCCGGCCGGCGGGACGCTGGTCGTCCTGGGGCTCGGCCCGATCGGGGACATGGCCTGCCGGATCGCCCTCCATCGCGGGCATCGGGTGATCGGTGTCGACCTGGTGCCCGAGCGGCTCGCGCGCGCCGAGCAGTACGGCGTCGAGGTGCTCCGGTACGGCGACGAGGTCGCGGACCTGATCAAGGACCGGACCGAAGGACGCGGCCCCGACTCGGTGATCGACGCCGTCGGCATGGAAGCCCACGGCTCCCCGGTGGCGAAGGTCAGCCAGCAGCTGGCCGGCTACCTTCCGGATGCCTTGCAGCGCAAGGTGATGCAGACCGTCGGCGTGGACCGGCTGGCCGCGGTGTACCTCGCGGTCGAGATCGTCCGGCGGGGCGGCACGATCTCGCTGATCGGTGTGTACGGCGGGATGGCCGACCCGCTGCCGATGCTGACGATCTTCGACAAGCAGATCCAGCTCCGGATGGGCCAGGCCAACGTGCATCGCTGGTCGGACCAGATCCTCGAGCTGCTCGGCGACGAGGATCCGTTGCGGGTGGACGGTTTCGCCACCCATCACCTGCCGTTGTCCGACGGACCGGCGGCGTACGACATGTTCCAGCACAAGCGCGACGGCGCGGTGAAGGTTTTGCTGACGCCCTGACCCGGAGGAACTCGTGCAACAGATCGACGCCACCCCGCTGAGCGACGAGGAGTTGCAAGGCCTCGACGCGTACTGGCGAGCAGCCAACTACCTCTCGGTCGGGCAGATCTACCTGCTCGACAACGCGCTGCTCAAGGAGCCGTTGCGGCCGGAGCACATCAAGCCCCGGCTGCTCGGACACTGGGGTACGACGCCCGGACTCAACCTGATCTACGCACACCTCAACCGGGTGATCCGGCAGCGCGAACGCGAGCTGATGTACGTGATCGGGCCGGGCCACGGCGGGCCGGCGATCGTGGCCAACACCTGGCTCGAGGGGAGCTGGACGGCGGCGTACCCGAACACCACGCAGGACGAGCGCGGGATGACGCGGCTGTTCAAGCAGTTCTCGTTCCCCGGCGGGGTCCCCAGCCACGTGGCGGCTGACGTCCCCGGATCGATCAACGAGGGCGGTGAGCTCGGCTACTCGCTGAGCCACGCGTACGGCGCCGCCGCCGACAACCCGGACCTCGTCGTCGCCTGTGTCGTCGGCGACGGTGAAGCCGAGACCGGGCCGCTCGCGACGTCGTGGCACTCGAACAAGTTCCTCGACCCGGTGCGCGACGGCGCCGTCCTGCCGATCCTGCACCTCAACGGTTACAAGATCGCGAACCCGGCGCTGCTGGCGCGGATCGGCGACGAGGAGCTGACCGCGTTGCTGCAGGGGTATGGTCACGAGCCTTACCTCGTCGAGGGTTCGGATCCGGCCACCGTGCACCAGGCGCTGGCCGCCGCATTGGACCACTGCATGGACCGGATCGACGAGATCCAGCTGGAGGCGCGGACGGCGTCGGAGCGCCCGGCCCGGCCGGCGTGGCCGATGATCGTGCTCAAGACGCCGAAGGGCTGGACCGGACCGCACACGGTCGACGACCAGCTGGTGGAGGGCACCTGGCGATCGCATCAGGTGCCGGTGTCCGGCGTACGGAAGAACGAGGAACACCTGCGGCAGCTGGAGTCCTGGCTGCGCAGCTACCGGCCGGAGGAGCTGTTCGACGAGGAAGGCCGTCCGGTCCAGCTGTTGCACGATCTCGCGCCCGGTCCGGAGCTGCGGATGGGGTCGAAGGGCAACGAGCGGACGCGTGACCTCGAGCTCCCGCCGGTCGAGGAGTACGCCGTACCCGTGAAGCGACCGGGGGCGGAGGACGGCGAAGCCACGAAGGTGTTCGCTGCCTACCTCAGAGACGCCTTCCGGCTGAATCCGGACAATCTCCGGCTGTTCGGCCCGGACGAGACCGAGTCGAACCGGCTGAACGCCGTCTACGAGGCCACGGACAAGGCGTGGCTGGCGGAACGGCTGGACACCGACGTGCATCTCGCGCCGGACGGCCGGGTGTTCGAGATCCTCAGCGAACACACCTGCCAGGGCTGGTTGGAGGGGTATCTGCTCACCGGCAGGCACGGGCTGTTCTCGTCGTACGAGGCGTTCGTGCACATCGTCGACTCGATGGTCAACCAGCACGTGAAGTGGCTGAAGACGATCAACCGGCTCGACTGGCGCCGGCCGGTGCCGTCGCTGAACTACCTGCTCACCTCGCACGTCTGGCGGCAGGACCACAACGGGTTCTCGCACCAGGATCCGGGGTTCATCGACCACGTGGTGAACAAGAAGGCCGAGGTGGTCCGGGTCTACCTCCCGCCGGACGCGAACACCCTGCTGTCCACCATGGACCACTGCCTGCGGACCCGGAACTACGTGAATGTCGTTGTTGCAGGCAAGCAACCGCAGCCGAGCTGGCTGGACTGGGAGTCGGCCGCGCTGCACTGTGCTCGCGGGATCGGCGTCTGGGACTTCGCCAGCAACGACGAGGGCGACCCGGATGTGGTGATGGCCTGCGCGGGCGACGTACCGACGCTGGAGACGGTGGCCGCGGTCGACCTGTTGCGGGAGCACCTGCCCGGGTTGCGGATCCGGGTGATCAACGTCGTCGACCTGATGCGGCTGCAGGACCCGATCGAGCATCCGCACGGGCTGCCGGACGCCGAGTTCGACGCGTTGTTCACCACGGACAAACCGGTGATCTTCGCCTACCACGGCTACCCGTGGCTGATCCACCGGCTGACGTACCGGCGGCACGGGCACGACAACCTGCACGTCCGCGGCTACATCGAGGAGGGTACGACGACCACGCCGTTCGACATGGTGGTGCTCAACAACCTCGACCGGTACCACCTGGCGATGGACGTGATCGACAGGGTCCCGTCACTCGGGAGCCGAGCGGTGGCGACCCGGCAGCACTTCGCCGACCAGCGCGTGCGGCACCGCGCCCACGTCACCAGGTACGGCGAAGACCTGCCGGAGGTCCGCGAGTGGCGCTGGACCTCCTGATCGGGAGCTACTTGGTCATCGTCGCCGAGAGCTCGCTGCGCAAGCGATCCAGGATGCCGCGCAGCAGGCGGGAGACCTGCATCTGGCTGACGCCCAGCTCGTTGCCGATCTCTTCCTGAGTGAGGCCGTTGCGGAACCGGAGCTCGAGGATGCGCTTGTCGCGGTCGCCCAGCGAGGCGACGGCCGGCGTCAGGGTGTGGACGTTCTCGACCAGTTCGTAGCCCTCCTCGGCGTCGGCGACGGTGTCGAGCAGGCTGGTGCCGCCGTCCACGGTGCCGGGCGCGTCGAGGGAGAGCGTGGTGAAGCAGCCGCGGACCGAGGTGGCCTCGACCACTTCGCCGGCCTCGGTGCCGAGCGCCTCGGCGGTCTCCTTATTCGTCGGGAGGTGCCCGAGGCGTTGGGTCAGCTCCGGCTCGGCGGCCGCGATCGAGCCCTGCATCTCCTGAACCCGGCGCGGCGGCCGGACAGTCCAGGCACAGTCGCGAAAGTACCGCTTCAGCTCGCCCCGGATCGTCGGCACGGCGTACGAGAGAAAGGCTGTGGACGCGTCGAGCCGGTAGCCGTTGGCGGCCTTCACCAGACCGAGGTACGCGACCTGCTCGAGGTCGTCGGGGTCGACGCCCTTGCTGCGGTAGCGCGAGGCGATCGACCGGGCCACCGGCGCGTTCAGGAGCACGACCTCGTCGAGCAGTTCCTGGTGGCGTGGGTCAGGGGTGCAATCGGCCTCGAGCAACAATTCGTGAGTGGTTTCGGCGATCCGCTGCTTCGGATCGGCAGGTGTTACAGGTGCGATCGTCACGGTGAGGGACCTCGTCGTGTGTCGTCCTGCAGGAGTGGCGTCACGGCTGAACCACTCCCTCCACCAGATCAAACTCAGCCGTTGCTTTCAACCCCTGAGGTGTTACAGGTGTTTGAACTGGGCACCGGCGGGCCGTGACGAAGTTCACTGGCGCGTCGCAATGGGTGCCGCACGACGGCGGGCTGCGCAAGCTCGTCGCGACGTTGCCCGAGTGCCGTGGTTGTGACCTCTTCGAGGACGCCGAACGCGTCGTCCCCGGGGAGGGTCCGGCACGGGCGCGGATGATGTTGATCGGTGAACAACCAGGTGACGTGGAGGACAAGGAAGGCCATGTCTTCGTCGGGCCGGCCGGACGGCTGCTGGACAAGGCGCTGGCGGAGGCCGGGATCGAACGCTCGTCGGTGTACCTGACCAACGCGGTCAAGCACTTCCGGTTCGAACGGCAGGGCAAGCGGCGGATCCACAAGACCCCGGGCGCCGGTCACATCTCCGCCTGCCACCCGTGGCTGGAGCGCGAGCTCGAAGTGGTGAAGCCTGCTCTCGTCGTGGTCCTGGGCGCGGTCGCCGCCCGTGCGGTCTTCGGAACCGGGTTCAAAGTCACCGAACAGCGCGGCCGGCCGCAGCACCTCGCGGACGGCCGATCCGCGGTCGCGACGGTTCACCCGTCGGCTGTGGTCCGGTCCAGGGAGTACCGCCGCGACTTCGCGCTGTTCGTCGACGACCTCCGCGTCGCCGCCGACCTGCTCAGCGAGTGATCCGGTGCAGCTCGGGGAGGACCTCGGTGCGGTAGAGGTTCATCATGTCGATCGAGTGCGGGCCCATGTTCGCGACGTAGATCTCGTCGAAACCGGCGTCGATGTAGGCCTTGAACGCGTCCACGTGGGTGTCCGCCTTGGACCCCGCGGCGACCGACTGCGCGGTCGACTCCTTCGTCACCAGCTGGCTCGCCTGCTCGAAGTGCCGCGGTGACGGCAGCACCTGCGCCAGCTCGCCGGGCAGACCCGAGTTCCGCCAGATCCGGTGCGCCTGCTCGATACCCTCTTCCTCGGTCGGCGCGTAGCTGACCTTGAACCCGACCTGCGCGGGCTTGTCGCCGCCGCCGTTGTCCCGGAACCGCTGCAGCAGCTCGGCGTCCGGCGACGTGGTGATGTACCCGTCCGCGATCCGCGCCGCGACGTCGGTTGCCTCCGGCCCGAATCCGGACATGTAGATCGGCAGCGGCGTCTCCGGCCGGGTGTAGATCCGGGCGGTGTCGACCGTGTAGTGCTTGCCGTGGTGGGTGACGAAGCCGTCCTCCGTCCACAGCCGGCGCATGATCTCGACCGCTTCCTCGAGCATCTCCAGCCGGACGTCGACGGTCGGCCAGACGTCGCCGAGGACGTGCTCGTTGAGTGCTTCGCCCGTACCGATGCCGAGCGTGAACCGCCCGTTCAGGAACACCGCGCTGGTCGCGGCCGCCTGGGCGATGATGGCCGGATGGATCCGCACGGTCGGGCAGGTGACCGCGGTGGTCACCGGCAGCTCGCACACCTGCGAGACCGCCCCGATGGTCGACCAGACGAACGCGCTCTCACCCTGCTCGTCGTTCCAGGGGTGGAAGTGGTCGCTGATCCACAACCCGTCGAACCCCGCCTCCTCGGCCAGCCGTGCCTGCTCGATCAGCTGGGCCGGAGCGTACTCCTCACTGGACAGGAAGTATCCGATCTTCATCTCGTCTCCCGCTCGCATCGGCTGCACTACCGGCCCGGTGCCCCGGACCTGCGGCGCTATGCACGGGACAGTGCTTTGCCGAGCTTGCCGGCCGCGGTCACCAGCACGCGGTCGAGCTCCAGCCAGCGAGCCATCAGGTCGAGCTCGGCCTTCAGAGGTTGGACGATGTCGGGTACGCCGTCCTCGGCGGTCACCGTCGGGACGACAAGAGCGGAGTTGCGGCGATCGGCTTTCACGTCGACCCGCGCGACGATCCGGTCGCCCAGCAGGAACGGCAGCACGTAGTAGCCGTGCACGCGCTGGGCCTCCGGCGTGTAGATGCTGATCCGGTAGAAGAAGTCGAACAGCCGGTGGGTCCGGTCGCGGTTCCAGATCAGGGTGTCGAACGGCGACAGCAACGCCTGGGCCTGGATCGGCCGGTCCTCGGCTCCCGACCACAAATAGCTCTGCTGCGGTACGCCGGCCACGCGAACCGGGACGAGCTCACCGGCGTCGACCAGCTCACCGATCACCTGCCTGGCGGTTGCTTTAGGCAACGGAAAGTGGCCGCCGCCCTGGCCGCACAGCTCGCGGGCGGTGGCGACCCCGAGCGTCCGGGCCGAGATCCTGACCAGCTCCCGGCGCGCGTCCTCGGCGCTCAGCTCGGGCTGCGGCGGCAGCACCCGCTCGGTCAGGTCGTAGAGCCGCTCGAAGTTGCGCCGGCCGGCGATCGTCACCTGCCCCGAGCAGTACAGGTACTCGATCGCGATCTTCGCGTCCTGCCAGTTCCACAGCTTCCCGGTGCTCGGATCAGGGTCCGGGTCGGTGCGCTTCCGCCGTACCCCGTCCGGGCTGGCCTCGCCGGCCGTGACGGGCCCGCGTTCGGCGACCAGGGCCAGCACGTCGTCGACGTACCCGGGCCGTTCGGCGGTCAGCCTGCGCATGCCGGTGACGACGGACCACGGCGCGGTGAGCGCGGGATCCACGTCGGCGGCGGGGCCCCAGTCCTGGTGCTCGGCCGCTCGCATTCGCCAACGAAACAAGGGGTAGCTGCGCAGCGGGATCAGGCTCGCCTTGTGCGCCCAGAAGTACTCGAACAGCTCCCGGTCCGCACCCCAGCACATCCGGTCCAGCGTGGTCCGCGAGTACGACCCGAGCCGGGCGAACAGCGGCAGGTAGTGCGAGCGGCACAGCACGTTCACCGAGTCGACCTGCAGGACGCCGATCCGCTCGATCACTCGCCGAAGGTGCCGCGCGTCGACGCGTCCCGGCCGCGGCTCGGCGAAGCCTTGCGCAGCCAGCGCGATCCGCCGCGCCTGGTCGATCGAGATCGTCTCACCCGCGGCTCCCATGCCCCGAAGCTACCGCGATCGCTGTGTCACGACGATGCACAGCAGTACGACGACGGCCGTGATCGGAGCCGCCATCGGCAGGTGTTCGCCCATCAGGAGCACGGACCACACGAGAGTCAGCAACGGCTGGGCCAACTGAAGCTGACTGGCCTTGGCCACCCCGATGATCCCCATCCCGCGGTACCACACCACGAACCCGCCGAGCTGCGAGATCCCGGCGACGTAGGCCAGCCCGACGATGCTGACCGGGCTCAGCTCGATCGGTTCCCGAGGTACGGCGATCAGCGTGATCGCGAGGCTGATCGGCAGGGCGAGCACGACGGCCCAGGCGATGACGTGCCAGCCGGGCAGGTGCGCGGCGAGGCGACCGCCCTCGGCGTACCCGAGCGCGCAGGCGATCAGTGCCGCGACCAGGTACAGGTCGGCGATCGAGACGGCCCCGTGGTGCCGGGTGAGGGTGAACACCAGGACGGCCGCGGCGCCGGTGACGGCCGCCGCCCAGAACTTCCAGGACAGCGTGCGCCGGGTCAGCAGTGCCGAGATGGAAGCCGTTGCTATCGGCAAGAGGCCGGTGACGACCGCCGTGTGCGCGGTCGTCGAGGTCTGCAAGGCCAGCGCCGACAGCAGCGGGAAGCCGATCACACAGCCGCCGGTGACGATCAGCAGACCTCGAAGATCTTCGTGGCGAGGCCACGGGACCCGCAGGCCGGCCAGGAGCACGATCGCGAGCAGCCCGGCCAGCAGTCCGCGGACGCCGGTCGCGGTCCACGGGCCCATGCCCTGGGTGGCCCAGACGGTGGCTGGAGCGCTCAGCGAGAAGGACGCCACCCCGAGGAGCGCGGCGACGGTCCCCGCGCGGGGAGTCGATATCGCTTCTCGGTCAGCAGCGATAGCGCTATTCTGTACTGTCATGAACGACGATAGCAGTCTGGATGTTGTCGTCGGGCGGCTGCGAGCCCAGGCGGCCGCCTCGAGCCCCGGTGATCGGCTGCCCTCGAGCCGGCTGCTGGTGAAGCGCTGGGGGATCAGCCCGGTCACCCTCTCGCGCGCGGTGACCGTGCTGATGGCCGAGGGGGCGGTGGTCTCGCGACCTGGTGCAGGTGTCTTCGTCAGCGGTCGAGGTCCGCGGCGGTCAGAGGCCGCGGCTGACCTGTCCTGGCAAGACCAGGCGCTGACCGGTGAACGACAGTCGATCACCGCGATGATGCGAATGCTCGCGAAACCGGTCGACGAGGTCGTCGACCTGTCGACCGGTTACCTGCACGAGTCCCTGCAGCCGACCAAGGCGCTGGCTGACGCGATGGGACGGGCGGGACGCCGGCCGGGGACCTGGACGCGCGCGCCGGCGGAGGGGATCCCCGAGCTCCGGGCCTGGTTCGCTGCCGACATCGCCGGTCGGGACGGGCCGCTCGGGGCGAGCGATGTGCTGATCAGTTCGGGTGGGCAGACCGCGCTGGTGACGGCGATCAGAGCCCTGACCGACCCGGGGGACAGTGTGCTTGTGGAGTCACCGACGTACCCGGGAACTCTGGCCGCGGCGGGTGCTGCCGGGGTCCGGTGTGTGGCCGTTCCGGTCGATGCGGACGGCGTCCGAGTGGAGTTGCTGGCGGAGGCGTTCGCGAGTTCCGGTGCGCGCGTGCTGCTGGTCCAACCGCTGTTCCAGAACCCGACCGGCGCCGTTCTCGCGCCCGGGCGGCGGGCGCAGCTGATGGACGCCGTACGCGCTGCCGGAGCCTTTGTGATCGAGGACGACTTCACGCGTCGCCTGGTGCACGGCGACGCTCCCGACCTGCCGCAGCCGTTGGCGGCCGACGATCCGGACGGTCACGTCGTCCACATCCGATCGCTGACCAAACCGGCCTCGCCGAGCCTGCGGATCTCGGCGCTGACCGCGCGGGGCGTGGCGTTCGACCGGTTGCGCGCCACCCACGTGGTCAACAGCTTCTTCGTCCCCCGGCCGATGCAGGAGACCGCGCTGGAGTTGATGACGGCGCCGTCGTACGCGACGCATCTACGCCGGCTGGCGGCTGCGCTCCGGGACCGCCGCGAGACGACGACGCGAAGCCTGGCGGAGCGTTGCCCGCACCTGACGGTGCACGCCGCCCGACCTGGCGGCTACCACGTCTGGACCTCGTTGCCCGACGGCGTGCTGGACGACCAAGCCGCGGCCGAAGCGTGGCGGCACTCGGTCGCGGTCAGCCCGGGAAGTGCGTTCCACCTCCCGGGCGGACCGACGCGGCATCTTCGGCTCAGCTACGTGGCGGCCGCGTCGCCCGACGAGATCGTGCGTGGTGTCGAGCGGCTCGACCAGGCGCTGCGCCGGCTCCGCTGAAAGAGGCGTCGCCCCACGCGGGAGCTGCGTGGGGCGACGACGGTTCGGGGGTGGTGGTCAGGTGAAGATGCTGACGCCACCAGGGCCGACCAGCAGGCCGATCACGATCAAGGCGGCGCCCCACAGCAGCTGGCCGCGGACAAGAGAGACGATCCCGGCAATGACGAGGATCGCCGCGATGATCCACAGGATGAGACCCATGGTCCTTCCAATCTCTAGGGCCGGGCGGGCACCCGGCGGCTGAACTCCCCGTGCTGAACATCCAGTGCCCACCACGCAAACGGTGAATCACTGACATACACCGTCAGGTATCCCTGCTTGACTGACTGTGGCCGAGTCACGAGGAGGAACCAGATGGAGGAGTGCTGCGCGGTGGTCGACCTGCGCCAGTACACGCTGCGACCGGGACAGCGCGATGCGTTGATCGAGGTGTTCGACGAGCACCTCGTCGAGTCGCAGGAAGCGACCGGGATGCACATCGTGGGCCAGTTCCGCGATCTCGACGACCCGGACCGGTTCGTCTGGGTCCGCGGCTTCGCGGACATGCCGTCGCGTGCGGAGGCGCTGACGGCGTTCTACACCGGGCCGGTCTGGCGAGCGCACTCCGGCGCCGCGAACGCGACGATGGTCGACTCCGACAACGCGCTGCTGCTGCAGCCGGTGGAGTTGCGCGACGGTTATCCCCGGCTCGACTCGCCGCGTGCGCCGGCCGGTACGACGGAGGTGCCCGGATCGCTGATCGCGGGGGCGGTGTACCACCGCGGCTCGCCGGACGACGGGTTCGTCGAGTTCTTCTCCGACCACGTCGCACCGGTGCTGGCGGAGACCGGGGCGGAGCCCGTCGCGGTGCTCGAGACATTGGTTGCTGAAAACAACTTTCCTGGGCTGCCGCTGCGCGACGAGGTGGTGCTGGTGTGGTTCGCCCGGTTCGACGACGACGCGGCGTACGACGCGCATCGCCGGCAGCTCGCGGGGTCGGCGGCCTGGCAGCAGAAGGTGCTGCCGGAGCTCGTGCGGCGGTCGGTGAAGCCGGTCCAGGAGTTGCGACTGCGACCGACCAGCCGGTCGCAATTTAAATAGCTTGCGTGGTCGGGCGCGCGCCCGGCATCCTGAATCGACCCGCGCGGCGACGAGCGCTGCCTGGACCTAAGGAGGGCTGACGGATGGCCATCACTGTGCTGCGGCATGTCCGCATCAGTCCCACCTCACCGTTCAGGAGCACTCCGGATGTCTTCCGACGTCTTTCGCACCAACGCAGAATTCTCTGACCTTTCAGACCTCGACTCCCGCTGGGCCGAACTCACCAGTGACGAGTCCCAACCCGATCCGGCCGACGCCTTCGTCTTCCAGTTCCACTCGGTCGACGAGCACCTCGGCCCGGATCAGCGCTGGTCCACCTGGCTGGACGTCGAGCGCGGTTCTCGCGGACCTGATCCCCGCCCGGACTGGGTGGTGACGGAACAGGCCGCGATCGACACCGAGCTCGGCGTCCTCAAAACCGGCAAGGAAGCCGACGTCTTCCTGGTGGAGCGGGCCGTCGAAGCCATCGGCGACAACCCGGCTCGGTCCTCGTTGCTGGCGGCCAAGCGCTACCGCACCGAGGAACACCGGTCGTTCCACCGCAGCACGTCGTACGTCGAAGGGCGCCGGACCCGGAACAGCCGGGACAGCCGCGCGATGGCGAAGAAGACCGCACACGGTCGCAGCGTCGCCGCGGGGCAGTGGGCGTACGCCGAGTGGGACGCGCTGTGCCGGCTGTGGAAGGCCGGCGTGCCGGTGCCGTACCCGGTGCAGGTGGACGGCACCGAGTTGCTGATGGAGTTCATCGACGACGGCGAGGGCGGGGCCGCGCCACGGCTCGCCCAGGTCCGGCCGTCGAAGGACCTGCTCGGTCAGTACTTCGAGCAGTTGCGCGACGGGATGCGCGAGTTGGCCAGGGCGGGGTTGGCCCATGGCGACCTGTCGCCGTACAACGTGCTGGCCCAGGGCGAGCGGATCGTGATGATCGATCTCCCGCAGGTCGTCGACATCGTCGGCAACCCGAAGGGGATGGACTTCCTGCTCCGGGACTGCCACAACATGGCGGCCTGGTTCACCAACCGCGGGCTGGAGGTCGACGAGCAGGAGTTGTTCGCCGACCTGCTCACGATGGTGTTCTGATCGCCTTCTGGAACAGCGGAACCAGGGGGACCAGCCGGTCGGGGTAGGCGTCGACGAGGCCGTCGACGTGGTTGCCTGCCTCGACCCGCTGGTAGGTGTGCAGGCCGGTCCGGCGCGCCATCCGCGCGTACACGTCCGAGTCCTGGGTGATCGGCAGCAGGCTGTCGTACGTCCCGTGGAGGGTGACGAGCGGCCGGCGGATCTTCCCGGTCAGCGCGATGCGTGCGACGGCCTGGTGCGCCTGCGGCCGCTTGGCGTAGTCGTAGTCGGCCTCGCTGCCGGCGTACGTCGGGTCGAGCTCGGCGGCGTAGATGCGCTGGGTCAGCTTCCAGTAGACCGAGTAGTGGTAGTCCCACAGGAAGTCCGACCGCGGATCGAAGCCGGCCTTGGCGATCAGCTCCGGCGATTGTTGCTCGTAGCCCCTGATTGCCGGCGGCAGGAAGGTGAAGAGGTTGGGGCCGTGCGCCGTCCACAGCGTCCCTTCGAGGTCGACGCCGCGGGTGAAGAGTTCGGGGTGGTTCTCGAGCTGCCAGCGGACCAGGTAGCCGCCGTTGGAGATCCCGGCGGCGACCACCTCGCGCGCGGGCTTCCCGTAGTACTTCGCGACCGTGGCGCGGGCGGCCCGCGCCAGTTGGGTCGTCCGCAGGTTCCACTCCACGATCGCGTCACCCGGCCGCACGCCGTCGGTGTAGAAGGCGGCGCCGGTGTTGCCCTTGTCGGTCGCCGCGTAGGCGTAGCCCAGCGCGAGGACGTAGTCCGAGATCGACTTGTCGTTCGCGTACTGCGCCCGCACGCCAGGCGACCCGGAGACGACCAGGCCGCCGTTCCACTTCTCGGGCAGCCGGATCACGAACTGGGAGTCGTGGTTCCAGCCGTGGTTGGCGTTGGTGTGCGACGAGTCCGGGAAGTAGCCGTCGATCTGAACCCCGGGCACGGGTCCCGGTGTCTGGAGACCGGAGTGCGTCAGCCCGGCGTAGTCGGCCGGGTTGGTGTGGCCGGACGCCACGGTGCCGGTCGTGGTCAGGTCGTCGAGGTGCGCGAGTTGCTGGTACTCGGCACCCGGGACCCGGACCGATCGGTGGGCGTCGGCCGGCACAGTGAGGCCGGACAACAGCAGGACGGTGGCTGAGATGAACGCGAGGCGGCGCATGGCGTCACGCTAGAAGCCTGTGTCACGACCAGATAGGGGGTCGCGGCACACATGCACCAGCCCGCCAGTGTTCCCCTACGACACTGCCTTGGCTGCCGCGCGTCCCGCCGTACGACCGGTGAAGAGGCAACCGCCGACGAACGTGCCCTCCAGCGAGCGGTAGCCGTGGATGCCGCCACCACCGAAGCCGGCCACCTCACCGGCCGCGTAGACGCCGGGCAGCGGCTCGCCGTCGGGGCGCAGCACCCGCGAGTCCAGATCCGTCTGCAGACCGCCGAGCGACTTCCGGGTCAGGATGTTCAGCCGTACGGCGATCAGCGGGCCGGCCTTGGGGTCGAGGATCCGATGCGGTGACGCGACCCGGATCAGCTTGTCGCCGCGGTAGTTCCGGGCCCCGCGCAACGCGGTGATCTGCAGGTCCTTGGTGAAGGTGTTGGCGAGCTCCCGGTCCCGGGCGACGATCTGGCGCTCCAGGTCGTCCAGGTCGATCAGTTTGTCCCCGGTCAGGTCGTTCATCGCGCGGACCAGGTCGGGCAGGTTGCTCCGGACGATGAAGTCGGCGCCCTTGTCCATGAACGCCTGGACCGGCGCGGTCGCCCCGCCGCGGGCGCGGCCGAGCACGCCGCGGATGTCCTTGCCGGTCAGGTCCGGGTTCTGCTCCTGGCCGGAGAGGGCGAACTCCTTCTCGATGATCTTCTGGGTGAGCACGAACCAGGTGTAGTCGTACCCGGTCCGCATGATGTGCTCGAGCGTTCCCAGGGTGTCGAAGCCGGGGAACAGCGGCACCGGCAGTCGCTTGCCGGTGGCATCGAACCAGAGCGAGGACGGGCCGGGCAGGATCCGGATCCCGTGCATCGGCCAGATCGGGTCCCAGTTCTGGATGCCCTCGGTGTAGTGCCACATCCGGTCCCGGTTCACGTACCGGCCGCCGGCCTTCTCGGTGATCGCCAGCATCCGGCCGTCCACATGCGCCGGGACGCCGGAGATCATCCGCTTCGGCGGCTCGCCCATCCGCTTCGGCCACTGCGACCGGACCAGGTCGTGGTTGCCGCCGATCCCGCCCGACGTCACGATCACCGCCTGCGCGGTGAGGCTGAAGTCACCGACCTCGGTCCGCGAACTGGCCACCCCGCGCTCGACACCACTCGGCTCCAGCACCTTGCCGGCGACGCCGTCGACGATCCCACCGGTGACGGTCAGCTCGTCCACCCGGTGCCGGAACCGGAACTCGACCAGACCCTTCGCGACCGCCTCCCGGACCCGGCGCTCGAACGGCGCGACCAACCCGGGCCCGGTGCCCCAGGTGATGTGGAACCGCGGCACCGAGTTCCCATGACCGTCGGCGAGGTAGCCACCACGCTCGGCCCAGCCGACCACCGGGAAGAACCGGACACCCTGGGCGTGCAGCCACGGACGCTTCTCACCGGCCGCGAAATCGACGTACGCCTCGGCCCACTGCCGGGCCCACCTGTCCTCGTCGTCGAGCCGGTCGAACCCGGCCGAGCCGAGCCAGTCCTGCAGCGCGAGATCGCGCGAGTCCTTGATCCCCATCCGGCGTTGCTCGGGGGAGTCGACGAACATCAGTCCACCGAACGACCAGAACGCCTGCCCACCCAGTGAGGCCTCGGGCTCCTGGTCCAGCAGCAGCACTTTCCGCCCCGCGTCAGCCAGTTCGGCAGTAGCGGCCAGTCCGGCCAGACCCGCCCCGACGACGATCACATCCGCGTCCATGGTGTCCATGTATAGCGGACCGGCGGCACGGATGGACGGGCTTGTGCGGAATTGTGAGGATGAGAGCTGTGACGACCCTTTCCGCGCAAGACCTCGTCCTGCCCGCCGCCACCCTCGGCCCGGAGAACCCGCTCGCGCCGCTGCGCAGCCAACAGGAGCTCCACCAGGTCCAGAACCTCGCCGAACTCCCGGCCGAGCTGCGCGAGAACATCCAGTACGGGCGCCTGCACAGCCCCCTGCCCTGCTTGAACCAGGACGGGTACGACCGTGCGCTGGTCGACCGCGCCCTTCCCGCGCTGGTGCTGGAGAACGACCATGTCCGCGCGACCGTGCTGCCCAGCGTCGGCGGACGCCTCTACTCCCTCGTCGACAAGGCGAGCGGTGCCGAACTGCTCTACCGCAACCCCGTGTTCCAGCCCGCGAACCTTGCGCTGCGCAACGCGTGGTGGGCCGGCGGCGTCGAGTGGAACGTTGGCACCACCGGCCACTGGACCGGCACCTGCGCCCGGATGCACGCCGCCCGCGTCGAAGGCCCGGACGGTACGCCGGTGCTGCGTCTGTGGGAGCTGGAACGGACCAGGAACCTCGTCACCCAGCTGGACTTCTGGCTCCCGGCCGACTCGTCGTTCCTGTACGTCGGCGTCCGGCTGCAGAACCCGTCCGACGCCGACGTCCCGGCGTACTGGTGGTCGAACATCGCCGTCGAGCAGTCGCCGTCCACCCGCGTCCTGGTGCCGGCCGACCAGGCCTGGCGGTTCGGCTACGCCGGCGCGGGTCGGCCGGACGCGACCGGGCGCTGGCTCGATCTGATCGACGTGCCGCAGTTCGAGGGGATCGATCTGACCTACCCGATGCGCCACCCGCGGGCGGTCGACTTCTTCTTCGAGCCCCTCGCCGGCGAACGGCCGTGGATCGCGTCGCTGGACGCCGACGGCAACGGTCTCGTCCAGGCGTCGACCGAGCGATTGCAGGGGCGGAAGCTGTTCGTCTGGGGCGAGGGGACCGGCGGCCGGCGCTGGCAGGAGTGGTTGGCGCCGGGCCTGCAGGGACACGGCTACGCCGAGATTCAGGCCGGGCTCGCGCGGACCCAGCTCGAGCACCTGAAGTTGCCTGCCGCAACGAACTGGCACTGGCTCGAGGCCTACGGGCGGCTGTCGGTGGACCCCGCGGCCGCGCACGCGGAGGACTGGACGGCCGCCCGGACGGCGGGCGCTGAAGCGCTGCGTCCGGTGCTGGATCAGCTGCCGGAACGCGAGCGCACGTGGTTGACGGTCGTGGACGCGGCGCCGGTCGAGGGGCTCGCGATCGGCACGGGCTGGGGTGCGCTGGAGCTGGCTCGCACGGGGTGGACTGTCTCTGCGGGTACGCCGTTCGCCGAGGACACCATGACGTCCAGGGAACGCGCGTGGTTGCCCTTGCTCGACGGGCGGTTGCCGGCGGCGGACGCCGTACCTGATGGAACTTTGGTGAGCTGGCGGGACCAGTTGGAGAAGGCTGAGGACAACTGGCTCGTCTGGTACCACCGGGGTGTTGCGCGGCACTACGCCGGCGACGTCGATGGGGCGGTGGATGCGTGGCGGCGGTCGGGTGACAACCCTTGGACGCTGCGGAACCTTGGCTTGGTCACCGGCGACCTGTCGTACTACGAGCGGGCGGCGGAGTTGCTGCCGGACCTGGTCGAGTTGCAGGTCGAGGCGGTCGCTGCCGCGCTCGAAGCCGACGTACGGCGGGCCGGCCGACTGCTCGAGCGGATCCCGGCCGCGGTCGCGGATGACCCCCGCATCCGGTTGCTGCGGATCCGGCACGCGCTGCTGACCGACGACCCGGAGACGGCGGCCGCGTTGCTGGCCGACGGCATCCAGTTGCCGACCGTTCGCGAGGGGGCGAATCCGCTCGCGGATCTGTGGGTGGAGACCGAGGACGCGCTCGGCACGAGGCGGCCGGTGCCCCCGCAATATCAGTTCGGCATGGGCGGTAACTGACTTCTCGAAAACTTTGTCAGGACGTGGGAACCGAGTACCTCCAGGCGACGTCTCACCGTTGTGCGGCAAGGGCCGCGCAAGGTGTCTCCCAAGGACACCGACAAACGACGACCGCGTCGCTCGCGGGCGGCGCGTCGGGGGTGAGTGCCATGTTGACGATCGTTGTGCTCGGTGGGTTCGGCCTGGTGCTGCTGGTCACGGCATGCATCGTGCTGGACGTGCTCGCCGGGCTCCGGCGGGACGAGATCCCTTCGGGCACGGAGGAGAAGACGGCCGGTCAGGTGATCCGGGTGCGTGGCCCGGTCCGCGGTCAGCTGGACGGCGGCGAACCGACGGAGTACACCGAGGTCACCGTCGAGTACTGCACCCGCCGGGGTGAGGGACCGTTCGAGGTCTCCCGCAAGCTCCCAGTGGGCAGCAGGATTACTTACACCAAGGGCGACCGGGTCATCGTCAGCTACGACGTCCGGAACCCACGCCGGGCTCGTATCGCCGGCCGGGTCAGCCACTGGCCGCAGCTGGGGCCGCGGAACTCTGACCCGGTTCCACAGCCCTGACCGGCCGTCAAGCAGGTCGCCGTCCCACGGCTTGCTCCGCCCACCCCTCGCCTCAGGCGAGGGCTTTTGCGCTTTTCAGGCGGGCAGATGAGGTGCGAGCAGGTTGTAGAGGACCGGGCGGCCCTGGGAAAGGACGTAGTCGGCTTCGGCGGGATCCAGGCGGTCGGCGAGGTGGGCCAGCGCCTCGCCCATGGTGATGCTCAAGGTGACGGCCAGGCGGAACTCCTGGGTGTCCCGGGCGCCGAAGCGGGCGGCGAGTAGCTCGGCGAACTCGCCGGCGTGCTGGTCGTCGAACTCGCCGGGCTTGGTCTCCAGGTCCGGGTCGCCGAGCCCGCTCAGCACCACCGCCCGGAACCCGGGATCCGTCCGGTGCATCTCCCGGAACGTGTCCAGCGTGACGTCCACCGACTCCCGCCAGGTCGCCACCGACCCGAGCCGCTCCCGCACCGCCTCGGTGTAGCGCGCCTGGTTCCGGCGCTCGATCGCCTGGATCAGGCTCCGCTTGTCCGGAAAGTACCGGTACACGCTGCCGACCGCGATCTCCGCCCGCTTCGCGATCCCGCTCGTCGACGCGGCGTCGTACCCGCGTTCGACCACCTCGGCGCAGGCCGCGTCCAGGATCCGCTCGACCTGCCGGCTGGCCCGGTCCTGGGTCGGCGTCCGGCGCAATGGATACGCCCCCGATGTCACCATGTCGCTCATTGTCCATCTTCCGGGGGGACAACGTTGCCACCTTCCTGTGACAGATTGCCGTCAGATCGGCGTCACCGCGCCGAGCAGACATTCCCGTGTCCGTCCACAGGAGGAATTCCGCCATGCGCATCAGCAGAACGGTGGTCGCCGGCCTGGCCTCCGCCGCGATCGCCGCGACCGGGCTCGCCGGTACGGCGCTCGACTCCGAGACCACCCCGCAGACCACGGCCCACGGTGAGGGCTCGGGCCTGCGGCTCAACCAGCTCCAGATGATGGGCTCGCACAACTCGTACCACCGCGAGCTCAGCCCGGCCGAGCAGAAGGTCCAGCAGGCGCAGAACCCGGGCTCGGTCGACCTCTGGTACTCGCACGCCGCGATCCCGGCGCAGCTGGAGGACCAGAACATCCGGACCCTCGAGCTCGACCTGGTCCCGGACTCCGCGGCGGGCGGGCTGTACACGTACCCGCTGATCCGCAAGCTGACCGGGCAGGGACCGCTGACCGACCCGGTGATGGCCCAGCCCGGCATCAAGGTCATGCACATCCCGGACTTCGACTACAACGGCACCTGCAAGTCGCTCGTCGTCTGCCTGCAGCAGGTGAAGGCCTGGTCGGACCAGAACCCGGACCACACGCCGATCACGATCAGCCTCGAGCTCAAGCAGTCCGACCCGAAGATCGTCGCGGCCGGCGGGGTGCAGTCGCCGCCGTGGGACGCGGCCAACCTGGACCGGATCGACGCCGAGATCCGCTCGGTGTTCTCCGAGAAGGAGATCCTGACCCCGGACGACGTCCGCAAGCCCGGTCTGACGCTGGAGCAGTCGGTGCTGACCAAGGGCTGGCCGAAGGTCGACTCGGTCCGCGGCCAGGTCCTGTTCTACTTCGACAACGGCGGCGCCGGCGCGATCCGGGACCTGTACCGGGCCGGCCAGCCGAACCTGGAGGGCCGGGCGGTCTTCACCCGCGGTCCCGAGGGCCAGCCGGACGCCGCGATCACCCAGGTGAACGACCCGCGCGGCGCCAACCAGGCCGAGATCCAGCGGCTGGTGTCGAAGGGCTACCTGATCCGCACCCGGTCCGACGAGCCGATGGCGACGATCCGCGAGAAGGACTTCAGCCGGGTCGGGATCGCGCTGGCCAGCGGCGCCCAGGTGGTCACCACCGACTTCCCGGTCGCCGGGATGGCGGCCCGCTACGACAGCGACTTTGTCGCGAAGCTGCCGGGGGACACCCCAGTACGATGCAATCCGGTGTCGGCGCCGAAATGGTGCCGCGGAGACGTCGCGGAGAGGTGACCTGAACATGTCGGAGCACGTGGTCGATCTCAGTTGGAGCCGTGGTGAGCACGAGTTCACCTACGACACCTACAACCGCGACCACGAGTGGCGCTTCGACGGCGGGATCACGGTCCCGGCGTCGGCCAACCCGACGTACCTGGGCAACCCGGGCCCGGTCGACCCGGAGGAGGCGTTCGTGGCCGCGCTGTCGTCGTGCCACATGCTGACCTTCCTGGCGATCGCGGCCCGCAAGCGGCTGGTCGTCGACGCGTACGACGACCACGCGGTCGGCGTGATGGCGAAGAACGAGGCCGGCCGGCTGGCGATCACCAAGGTGACGCTGCACCCGAAGATCGTCTGGGGCGGCGCGGAGCCGGACGCCGAGGCGATCGAGCGGATGCACCACCGGGCGCACCTGGAGTGCTTCATCGCGAACTCGGTCACCACCGAGGTGACGGTGGCCTAGGGCAATTACTTGGTAGCTGTCAGCAAGAAAAAACCACCCGCCGGCCTGGCCTGAGCCTCGCGCAAGCGGCGTCAGGACTGCCGGCGGGTGGTTCTCGGTGCACCTCTGTGGCGGTGCACCACAGATCCGGCGGCGCCTCGCACGGGGCGCCTCTTGCGTTGTGCGACATCCGTGCGGTCTAGCTCGGTGGGCAAGACCGTCCGGGTGCGCCGCCTGGATCCGTTCGTCCGGTACGCGCCATTACTGCTCGGCGGCGGCGTCGCTCCGGTCGTCGGTGGTCTGGGTGCCGGCCAGCGCGTCCTCGAGCTCGCGGATCTGCTCGCTGGCCATCGCGGTCATCAGTCGGTGGATCGTCATGCCAGTGAGACGCACCAACTCCCGGGGTATGACGGGAATTCGGGCCGACTTTTGATGTGACCTACTTCTCATCCAGCCCGTCGAGGCGGAGCGGGACCAGTTTGCGTGCCTCGTCGTACGTCGTGCCGGTCAGTTCGAGCAGGTCGACGACGGTGGAGCGGATCTGCCCGAGGACGACCACCGCAGACAGGCCGGTGGGCAGCGGCATCTCCGCCGTCCGGCGGCCGAGCTCGCCCAGCACGCGGTGCGCGGCGACATCGGCTTGCGGCTCGAACAGGGACTCGCCGATCAGCCGCGTGCCGTCGGCGAGCCGTTCGAGCAGCATCGGGTACTCGGCCGGCATCTGCTCGTCGCGCCACACCGACACTGCGCAGCGCCGTACCAGGACTCTGATGTTCCGGATCGCGCGGTCCAGCGGTACGACCAGGTCGGCGATCTGCTGGACCCGGCCGCGGTGCCGGCGGCGGAACGGCGACAGCCGGACCACGGCGACACCCTCGTCGGCCGCGCTGCGCAGGTCGTCCAGCAGGGACTCGCTGTTCCGGGCCCGGCGGAGCGCGTCGGTGACCGCCGCCTCGTCCTTGCCCTCGAGGCCTTCGGCGGTCTCGACCAGGATCTCGGCCAGCTCGTTCAGCACCCCGGACGCTTGTTGCCTAGGGCGTCTGATGGCGGTCGCCGGGGCGATCGTCGCGGCGGCCAGCGCGACCAGGCCGCCGAGCACCGCGTCGAGCCAGCGGCTGAAGCCGGCGCCGGGGTTCGGCAGCAGGGTGGTGACGATCGCCGCCTGGACACCGGCCTGCGTGGTCATCAGCGTGCCGGCGCCGAGGAGTACGGCGACGCTCATCGCCAGCGCGACCACGAAGATGATCTGGGGTACGCCGGTGCCGAAGAAGCGGACGAAGAGGTCGCCGACCCCGACCCCGACGGCCACGCCGACCATCACCTCGGCCACCCGCCGCAACCGCTGGCCGAAGCTGAAACCGAGACACACCATCGCCGCGACCGGCGCGAAGAACGGTGTCGGGTGGCCGACGACGTACCGGGCCAGCGCCCACGCGACGCCGGCGGCGAGCGCGCACTGGGAGATGAAGAACAGCCGGTCCCGCCACCGGTCCACCCGGCGGCGCACCGAGGCCCGCGACCGGCGAGCAGCCTGCGGCGCGATGTCGTCCCGCAACTCCCGCAACTGCTCCAGCGTCAGCCTGACCGGATCCACGGTGTCCATCATGGTGCACCGGCACCGCGCTCCGCCTTGATTCACCCGCGGTGGACGGACAGGGTGGTGGACATGACGGAGAACAACCGCGAGGACTACGGCAGCTACAGCGTGGACGACGAGGACCAGCTGCAGGCGGAGGACACCCTGAACGACCGGGGGGTGGAGGATCTGCTCGACGAGGGCTACTCGCCGCCGGAGAAGTGGTCCGCGGGCGAAGGGTTCGGCACGACGGCCGACGAGGCGCTGCAGGGCGAGTCGCTGGACCAGCGGATCGCGCAGGAGGAGCCGGACGTCGACCCGTACGCCGAGGACGGCGAGGACGTCGGTGGCCCCGAGGTCGGCGTCCAGCGCTCCGGCCGGCTGGTCGCCCCCGACGAGGGCGCCCACAGCGACGACGAGGACGAGCTGGTCGCCGAAGACGTCGGCTTCGCCGGCGCCGCCGCCTCCGCCGAGGAAGCCGCCGTCCACGTAGTAGACGACGAAGAAAACTTCGAACTGACCGACGACGACGAAGCCGACCTCCCCACCTACCGCGACGTAGACCTAGGCGACGTAACCGACCAAGAGGACTGACCCCGCCTCACTCCACTCGCCCGGGCGGTCTGCGAGCCGACCCCGCAGGAGCCCGGGCCCTCGGTCCTTGGCCGGGGGTGTGCGCAAGCCAGCAGCCCGTCCGGGAAGCCGGCCTCGCCCCGCTCGGCCAAGCGATGAGCGCACGCGGGCAACCCCCACCGCTGACCGGCCTCGCTCCGCTCGGCCGGGGTGGGACGCAAGCCGACCGCATCGGACGCCGGAGCCCGCCCTCGCTCCGCTGGGCCGGGGAGGTGTGCGCAGGCCCGCGAGCACCCGGGGAGCTGGCCTCGCTCCGCTCGGCCGGGTGGTGTTGGTGCGCCCGGCTTCCTCTGCAGCGGAATCAGCGGGGGGTGACGATGACCTCGGCGCCTCGGGCGGGGACCAGGGTTACGTTCTTGGGTTTGGCTGGTTCGGGGGTGGGGTTGGGGGTGGAGAAGGTGTGGGTGGTGAGGGCGGCGCGGAGGATTTCGGTGGCTTCCATGAGGGAGAAGCCGGCGCCTATGCAGCGGCGGGCGCCGCCGCCGAAGGGGATCCAGGTGCCGGGGGCCGGCGGGTCGTCCTCGAGGAAGCGTTGCGGGCGGAAGTCCTCCGGCACCGGGAAGTGCTCGCCGTCGCGGTGCACCAGCCCGATCGCCGCCATGATCGTGGTCCCGCGCGGCAACCGGTAGCCGGCCACGTCGGCGGTCTCGGTCAGCCGCCGGCCGACCTGGTAGACGACCGGGTGCAGCCGCATCGCCTCCTTGGCGATCGCCTCCAGCTCCTCGTCCGCCCCCGCGTCCGCGGCCCGCTGCCCGAACGCCAGGTCCTCCGGCCGCCGGGCCAGCTCGTGGAACGCCCAGGCCAGCGCCGTCGCGGTCGTCTCGTGCCCGGCCAGCAGCAACGTGACCAGCTGGTCCCGCAGCTCCACGTCCGACCAGTTGCCCGCAGCAAGCAGTCGGGACAGTACGTCGTTGCGCCCGGCAAGATTCCCGCGCCGCCGGGCGATCTCGTCGTACAGGATCTCGTCGACCTGCTGCTGCACGGTCAGGTACGTCCGCCACGGCGGCACCCGGAGCAGCGCCGGGTAGAACCCGCCGAGCATGATCACCGGCGACACCGAGACGATCTTGTCCAGCAGCGGCCGGAGCCGGTTCAGCTTGTCGGAGTCCGTCACGCCGAACACGACCTGCAGGATCACCTCGAGCGTGAGCTCCCGCATCCGCTGGTGCACCTTGAACGGCTTGCCGACCGGCCAGGTCCCGACCTCCGCGCGGGCGAGCTCGTGCACCATCCCGGCGTACCCGCGCAGCGCCTGCCCGGAGAACGCCGGCATCAGCTGCCGCCGCATCCGGACGTGATCCTCGTCGTCCAGCAGCAGCAGCGAGTGCGCGCCCATGATCGGCTCCAGCACCGTGTTGCCCTCACCCGCGTGCATCACCGACGGCGGGCTGCCGAACACCTCCCGGATGTGCTCCGGTCTGCTCAGTACGACGACCACGCGGCTGGACGGCACGAGCCGGATGGTGAACACGTCGCCGTACCGTTCGCGCATGCGCGGGAAGAACGTCTTGCGGTGACTCGCGAACAGCACGGTCTGAGCCAGCGTGGGCAACCGAGGCCCCGGCGGCAGCGTGCGAGCCGTCTGCCGATCGAGCGTCCGGGAGCCGAGCAAGGGTGTCGAGGCCATGCCACCTCCAAGCCGGGGTCTCCAACCTACGTCAGCCGGGTGAACTGTTGCCTATGTCTGGGCGTCGAATGCGACAAGGGCCGCCACCAGCCGAGCGAGCTGGTCGTCCCGCACCGGATCGAGCCCGGTCAACCGGCCGACCTGGCGCAACCGGTAGTCGACGGTGTTGGCGTGGACGTGCAGCTCGGCCGCGGTCTGCCGCCGGTTGCGAGCGTTCCCGAGGTAGCACCGCAAGGTCGTCAGCAGATCGGTCCGCCCGGCGAGAGGGGCGAGTAACCCGGCCAGCCGATCGCGAGCCGGGCTCGGGCGGCTGAGCTGGTACTCCAGCACCAGATCATCCAACTCGTAAACCCCCGGCGCCCGCCCATGCGTCCGCACCACCTCGAGCAGATCCCGCACCAACGTCACAGCGGCCGGGACCTCGTCCGGTGTGACGCTCGTGGTCGCGAGTGTGACGTCGACACCAGAGGCGCGGCTCAGCCTGGCGCGGAGCGCGGTGAGATCGGGGGCCGGTGCGGGCAGGAGCGCGATCCCGCCTTCGGAAGACAGGCCGGCCATGCTGTCCGGCACCCGGTCCAGTTCCACCCGGATGCGCCGAAGTTTGCGCCGGGCAACGATCCTGACATCGACCCCTGGCTGGTGCTCGTCCGGATGCACGCCGAGCGAGAGGCCGACCACGACGTACTCGCTCGGCAGCCGGACGTCTACGGGACGTCCGTCGAGCAGCGCGGCGAAGAGCGACTGTCGCGTGGCCTCAAGCAGCTCGCGCCCAACGCCCGCATCTTGGTGACGGCGTACGGCACCTACATCCGCCCGAACGGCTGCTATCCACAAATCCCCGTCTGGCCGGTCGACGCCAACTACCTGCAGGCCACCGTCGACCGCCTGAACGCCATGCTGGCCGAGCAGTCCGCCGCGCACGGCGCCCAGTACGTCGACCTCCGCACCCCCAGCATCGGCCACGACGCCTGCGCCCCCATCACCCAACGCTGGCTGGAAGGTTTGGTGCCTACGTCAGTCGCCGCACCCCTCCACCCCAGCGCCCGGGGGATGGCCGCCTTCGGAGCCATCGTCGCTGAGGCCGCGAGCTGAAAGGCGAAGGCCCGCCCGGCAAGCCAGGCGGGCCTTCGTTGGGGTGGGGGTCAGGAACGCTTGAAGCGCAGGGTGAGGATCTGGAACGGGCGGAGCTCGAAGGTGACGCCACCGTCCACCAGCTCACGGTCGGCGAGGTGGCGCTCGAGGAGGTCTACCTCGGTGACCGATGCCGCCGCGAAGGACGAGGTGATGGTGGCGCGGGAGCGGCCGCCGGTGGACTCGTAGAGGCGGACGACGACGTCGCCGGACTCGTCGTCGGCCAGCTTCAGCGCCTCGACGATGACGTTCGGGTTGTCGACGGCAACGATCGGGTCGACCCCGTCGGCGCCGGTGACGACGCGCTCCGGCAGGTTGATCCGGTAGCCCTCCTCGATTGCCTCCGGGATGCCGGCGCCGACCACCAGCGCGTGGTTCACGGTGTGCACGCCCTGGTCGGTCTGCGGGTCGGGGAACCGCGGCGCCCGGATCAGCGACGTCCGGATCGTGGTGGTGGTGCCGCCGTCCTCGCGGGCGGTCCGGTTGACGTCGTGGCCGTACGTCGAGTCGTTGACCACGGCCACGCCGTACCCGGGCTCGCCGACGTGCACCCAGCGGTGCGCCGCGATCTCGAACTTCGCCGCGTCCCACGAGGTGTTCTGGTGGGTCGGCCGGAAGATGTGCCCGAACTGGGTCTCCGACGCCGACCGGTCGGCGTGCACGTCGACCGGGTACGCCGCCTTGAGGAACTTCTCCGCCTCGTGCCAGTCGATCGTGGTCTCGATGTCGACCCGCTTGGCGCCCGGCCGCAGCCGCAGCGTCTGGGTGACCGACGACCGGTTGAAGGACCGCTTCACGACGACCGTCGCGACGCCGGAGACGGTGCTGAAGTCGACGCTGTCCACCTCGGTCACGTCGCGGACGTTGTTCTTGTAGAACGAGTCGACGTCCCACGCGTCCCAGTGGTTCGGGGTGTCCACGTGCAGCTGCAGCAGGTTGCCGGTGGCGCCCGGAGCGATCACCTCACGCGAAGCCTCCACGTCGTACAGGGACGTGATCAGACCGCGCTCGTCGATGGTGACCCGGATCAGCCCGTTGTCCAGTACGCCGTTCTCGACCGAGACGGACTGGCCTTCGCCGGCTGCGACACCGGCGCCCAGGCCGGCGACGCCGTTGCGGCTGTGCGGCGCGGCGTTGAAGACGATCTGGGCCGAGCCCTCGCCGGCCAGCGCCTGCTGCGCCTTCGCGATGATCGCCTCGAGCTCCGCCGCCAGCTTGGCGTACGTCGCCTCGGCCTCGCGGTGCACCCAGGAGATGGACGAGCCCGGCAGGATGTCGTGGAACTGGTTCAGCAGCACGGCCTTCCAGATCCGGTCCAGGTCCTCGTACGGGTACGCGTCCAGCTTGCCCGCGACGACGGCCGCGGCGGACCACAGCTCGGCCTCGCGGAGCAGGTGCTCGCTGCGCCGGTTGCCCTGCTTGGTCTTGGCCTGCGAGGTGTAGGTCGCCCGGTGGATCTCCAGGTAGAGCTCACCCGACCAGACCGGCGCGTGGTCGTGGTACTCCTCCTCGGCCGCGGTGAAGAACTCGGTCGGGGACTCGATCGTGACCCGCGGCGAGGACTCCAGGTTGGCCACCCGGCGCGCGGTCGCGACGAACTCCCGGGTGGGGCCGCCACCGCCGTCGCCGTACCCGAACGGGACCAGCGAGCGGGTCGCCGCGCCGTTCTCGGCGAAGTTGCGCTGCGCGTGCGCGAGCTCGCGGCCGGACAGGTCGGAGTTGTAGGTGTCGATCGGCGGGAAGTGGGTGAACACCCGGGTCCCGTCCAGGCCCTCCCACCAGAAGGTGTGGTGCGGGAACCTGTTCTCCTTGTTCCAGGAGATCTTCTGGGTCAGGAACCACTTCGAGCCGGACAGCTTCACCAGCTGCGGCAGCGCCGCGGTGTAGCCGAACGAGTCCGGCAGCCACACCTCCTGGGTGTCGATGCCGTACTCGTCCAGGAAGAACTTCTTGCCGTGCACGAACTGCCGGGCCAGCGCCTCGCCGCCGGGCAGGTTGGTGTCGGACTCGACCCACATGCCGCCCACCGGAACGATGGTGCCGTCGGCAACGGCCTTCTTCAGCCGCTCCCACACCTCCGGGTAGTTGTCCTTCACCCAGGCGTGCTGCTGGGCCTGCGAGAACGCGAAGACGAGCTCCGGGTACTCCTGCGCCAGGGTGGCGACGTTGGAGACGGTCCGGGCCACCTTGCGGCGGGTCTCCCGCAGCGGCCAGAGCCAGGCCGAGTCGATGTGCGCGTGACCGACGGCGGACAGCTGGTGCGCGCTGGCGTGCGCCGGGCGGCTCAGTACGTCGGTCAGCTGCGCGCGAGCGTCGGCCGCGGTGCCGGCGACGTTCTCGTAGTCCAGCGCGTCCAGCGCGCGGCTGAGCGCCCGCAGGATCTCGCGGCGGCGCGGCTCCTGCGGCGACAGCTCCTTCTGCAGGCCGTCCAGGGCCTCCAGGTCGAGGATCAGGTCCCACACCTCGGCGTTGAAGACGGCCAGGTCGGCGCGGGCCAGCCGGTAGATCGGCGTGCCGCCCGGCTGCGGCTTGCTGCCGACGTCGGTGGGCGCGAACGCGTTCGACCCCAGCACCTCGGGGTTCGCGGCCGCCTCGACGAAGAACTCGATCCGGTCGCCGGGCGAGGCCGCCGTACCGTCGGGGCCGAGGATCGACAGCGGGGCGTAGGTCTGCCGCGGGTGCAGGCCCTTGAGCGGCACCCCGGACGTGGTGTGGATCAGGCCCTCCGCGGAGAACCCGGGGCCGCCGCTGAAGCCGAGGTCGACGACGGCCTCGATCTCGCTGCCGGCCCACTCGGCCGGCACCTGGCCGCTGAACTTGAACCACGCGGTCCCCCAGGCGGGACCCCAGGGCAGGCCGAGCGCGGCCGGCTCGTAGGCCGCGGCGATCGCCTCGGCGGCCGGCACCGGCTCACCCGGGGCGTGCCACACCTGGATGTCCAGCGGGACCGCCGCGCCGTAGATCGCGGGGCGGATCCGCTCCCGCAGGGCGCGCTGGAGCCGCTCCTCGATGAGTTGACGGTCGTCGTGCACGAAATCATCCTCCGGGGGTATCTGCCGTGCCTAGTCCTGCGACCCACGCGGCCGCTGCGATGACAACGCTGTCACACCCACCCCGGGCCCGTCCAGACGCAGTTCATCGTTGCACTCCTGGTAGCGGCCGGGTCGCAGTCTGCGGCCGCGGCTACCGGATCGGACCTGTTGCCGTCTAGGTTGTCCTGCATGGATCGCCCCCGCCTCGTGACCCCTCCCGGGAACGGCCTCCTCGCACCGAGCGGAATGACTCGCCGCAGCATGTTCGGGCTCGGCGCTGCCGCCGCGGCGGCACTGCTCGTCCCGGGCTGCTCCCGCGGCCGCTCCGACGAGCCTGCCCCGGCCGGTCCGGCGACGCTCGCGACCGGCAACAAGGGCGGTGTGTACGACGTCTTCGGCAGCGGCCTCGCGAAGCTGGTCAGCGAGGTGACCGGCATGGAGATGCGCACGGAGCCCTCCGGCGGTTCGGTCGACAACCTGCAGAAGGTGGCCGGCATGAAGGTCGACATGGGCTTCACCACCTCGGACACCGCGCTGAACGCGTACGAGGGCACCGGGATGTTCAGCTCCGGCGGGCTCAAGTTCAGCGCGCTGGCCCGGACCTACGACAACTACGTGCACGTCGTGGTGCCGACCGCGTCGAACGCCGTCCAGCTGAAGGACCTGAGCGGCCTGACCGTCAACGTCGGCCCCATGAACTCCGGAACCAAGGTCGTGGCCGACCTGATCCTGGAGACGGCCAAGCTGCGGAAGGTCCGGACGACCAACCTCTCGCTCGAGGAGGCGGTCAAGTCGCTGAAGGAGAAGGCCGACCGGATGGGCAAGGGCCCGGGGATCGACGCCTTGATCTGGAGCGGCGGCCTGCCGACCGGACCGATCGCCCTGCTGCAGAAGTCGGTCGGCTTCCGGCTGGTCGACATCGGCACGGTCGCCGAGGAGATCTCGCTCAAGCGGTTCGGCGGCTACATCGTGTCCTCGATCCCGCCGTCGGTGTACGGCCTGGCCAGCTCGGTGCCGACGCTCGCGGTGCCGAACTACCTGATCGCCCGGCCGAACCTGTCCGACTCGTGGGCCTGGTGGACGGTCAACACGATGTTCCGCCGGCAGAACGACCTGATGGGGACGCACCCGGAGGCCGGGTCACTCGACCCGCGCTCGGCGATCGCCACGATGCCGATCCCGCTGCACCCGGCCGCCGAGCGCTGGTACCGCGCCAACCACATCTGACCCGTTCGAGGGGATATCCCCTCGGCTTGTGGGTTCTCCCTCCGTCTACGAGTGGAGAACCCACAACTCCAGGGGATATCCGCTGGAGTTGTCAGGCGTCGTAGTCGTCGATCAAGCCCCACGGCCCGCTGCCGCGGGTGCGGGACTGGATGGTGACGCCGTTGACGTTG
>NZ_JBSFBL010000056.1:0-49359 GCF_053592935.1 Kribbella sp. NPDC002412 | reverse complement strand
GAGCTCGACATCTGGATCCGCGACAACGGCGAGTGGCTCGGCCGCGTCCGCGACAGTCCGGCCGCGTCACCTGGATCCCAGGCACCGACCTCCGCCCGCTGTAGGCGACTCGACGGCAGCCCACAACATGGAGAAGGGAGAGCCGCCGCCTGGCACCGTGAGGCCATCACCGCGGCCACAACGGACGTCGGCGTCGATCAACAGGGCAGGACATCCGGATCGGGGGCTATCCGTCGGTCGGGGGTCGCGGCGAGCAGGAGCCAGGACTGCAGCCACAGCGTGGCCAGCACGAGCACGAGCAACGGCCGTGCATCGGTGAGCAGAGTCCGCGGACCGGCGGCCACCTGCTCGCCAACCACAGGCGGGCCGGCGGCGAGTGGCGCGCTCAGGAACTCCCCTTGCCATTAGCGGCGGCGGCGCCGATAGGGTTCAGAACACATGGACTGAACGCGAATGCGCCAGTGGCGGCAAGCTATGGATGGTCGGAAACGTTCGCGAGAGATGACCGTGACCTGCCATTGAGACCTTCGGCTGTGGCGACGACGAACGCGTTCCAGTCCCACCCGGCGCGGCGGGCCACTGCGGCGTGATGGTGATGTTGAGTCCGAACAGGCTGACGATGGCCGCGGCCGGCAAATCGGCCGCTAACGCGATCAAGGCGGGCGTTGCGGGATGCTCGGACGGAAACGCCGTGCTGGCGCAGGTGTGGACAGAACCCAGGCGTTGATGTGGCCCTTGGTGCTGCGTCCTGGAACAGCCAGAACGGGCCACCGTTGGTCGAGGTGGTGATCAGCGCGAGCGCGCTCGGGTCACAGGGCGGGGCCGGTAGCTCATCGAGGAGCTTGCGCAGGCTAGGCGGCGAGGCGATCACCGGGGCGGTCAGAGTGAGGCGGAGACCGCTGGTGTGAGGTGTTCGTTGGCGAGCTCAACAATTCGGGTCAGCTGAATTCCGTAGAGCAGCAGGAGCGCGCCAGCCGCGCGCAGGTCGAGTGCCAGGTCGCTGTCGTGGAGGCAGCGCCCGTCGTCCCGGCGCCCCGTGCGGTGAATAACAAACCCGGTGGTTCGCGGCATCTAGGTGATCAAGGGGACGCAAAAGCGGCGAACGTCGGCCCGGCAGTGCTCGACCAACCACAGCCGATATCGCGGCCGAAAGAGGCGATTCTGGGGCTCTCGCGACGCTGATTGGAAGGACTTTGAGATGTTGCATGTTTCATTGGCGCTGGCGCCGCTGTGCGGTACGCCGGTACCGCGGCCACGACCGCGGACTGCGTTCACCGCGGGCGGGATCCTCCGACGGGTGATGCCGTTGCTCCTGACAGGGCCACTGGTGGGGCTGTTGCTCGGAGCGATGCCGCCCGCTCAGGCGGCAATTGGGATGCCGGCCGTCGCGAGCCCCGCCGCTTCCGCAATGAGCAATCCCAAGGTGACCACGATCCCTGTTGGCCTCGGGCCTGTTCGGGTCGCCACCAACCCACGAACCAACACCATCTACGTCACCAACAACAGCGACGGCACGATGTCGGTCATCAACGGAAAGAAGAGAACAGTGGTGGCCACCATCCCCGTCGGTGTCATGCCACTAGGGGTCGCGACCAACCCGCAGACTAACACCGCCTATGCGGTCGACCCCCACACCAGGACGATGTCGGTGATCGACGGAGCGGCCAACACGGTGACAGCCACGGTCACCTTGGGCTCCCACCCAGACGAGGCCGCGACCAACCCACAGACCAACACCATCTACGTCACTGACTCAGCCGCCCAAACAGTGTCGGTGATCGACGGAGCGACCAACACGGTGACGGCCACGATCCTCGGGATCTTCAATCCTCTGGGGGTAGCGACCAACCCGCAGACCAACACCGTCTACGTGACCGATGGGAGTCTCGGCAGGGTCGCGGTGATCGACGGAGCAACCAACACGGTGACCGCCACGATCTCTGTTGGCGGCAACCCGGCGCAGGTCGCGACCAACCCGCAGACCAGCACCGTCTACGTGACAGATGCGCCCAGTGGCGGCCCGGGCACGCTGTGGGTGATCGACGGGCAGACGAATACGGTTAAAGCAACGGTTTCCCTGGCCAACAACCCATTCGGCGGGGTGTCCCCGGTCGCGACCAACCCGGTGACCAATACCATCTACGTCGCTCACACCAACAGCGACCTCAGCGGCACCTTATCGGTGATCAGCGGACAGACGAACACGGTGACGGCCACAGTTCCCGTAGAGCAGTTCCCACTAGGGGTCGCGACCAATCCACTGACCAACACTGTCTATGTGGCAAACACTGGAAGCAGCTCGGTGTCGGTGATAGTCCGCACCTGACGCTAGCTGGCGTCTTCGACTTGCCGATCTCCGCCTCCGGGGCCGGCACCTTGTAGCCGTTCCAACCTGCGTCGGTCGCTGTAGCCGGTGCCCGACCGGTAGCTCCACGGGTTCAAGATCACTCATGTATGCGCAGGTGCCCGGACTGCCGAGCAGCGATTCCGCATCGCCGTCTGGCGCATCCCCGGTCAGGCTCGTACTGAGCGACTGCTACGCCGGGAGTCGGTCTACATCGGTCGGCGTGAGGTTGCTGCGGACGCCAGCTGCAGCGCGGCGACAGGACCATGTCTCTCAGCGGGGCACGTCCATGCGCTGGGTGCCGATGACGGACAACAGCCGCAGGGCTTCTTCGGACGGAGATCCGGGGTCAGCGGTGTAGATCACGACCCGCTGATCGCGGTCGGCGATGTCGAGGATGTCGCAGTTGACCGTGACCGGGCCGACCTGCGGATGCTGGAAGGTCTTGCACAGGGTCGGCTCGGCCGAGACGTCGTGGGAGGACCACAGCCGGGCGAACTCTTCACTTCCGGCGAGGAGGTCACGCACCAACTCGGCCACCCCTGGATCGTCGGGGTAACGGGCAGCCGCGGCGCGCAGATCCTGGGCCGAGCTGCGGGCGAACTCCTCCGCGTCCGAGACCCCGTACAGGCGCTGCCCCTGCGGGTGCGGTCCAAGGAACGCGCGGCGAACGAGATTGCGATCCCGCGGCGAGAGGGCTGAGAAGTCCTCCATGAGGGCGGCCGCCAGATGATTCCAGGCGACCACCTCGTACATCGCCGAGGTCACGATCGCAGCGGCCTGCGGCAGCCGCTCCAACAGGTCGCGGATGCTCTGCCGCACCAGGCGCGGGGGCCCCGGCGGCGGACCAGGCGGAGCGCCGGCGAGGTGGTGCAGGTGATCGCGTTCGGCGTCCGACATACGCAGGGCACGGGAAAGCCCAGCCAGGACCTCATGCGACGGGCGCGGCGCGCGAGCCTGTTCCAGTCGCGTGTAGTACTCAGTCGAGATGAATGCCAACTGTGCCACTTCCTCGCGGCGGAGTCCCGGAGTACGGCGGCGCGTCCCAGCAGGCAGCCCCACATCTGCAGGCGTGATCCGCTCGCGCCGGCTGCGGAGGAAGTCGGCCAGTTCTCGTCTGTCCACACTCCCAGTGTGCTCGGTGTCGCACGGCTATCCAGGTACCGCCGGTACCTGGTTGGCCTCGGCGCACTGCCGCAGGCTCGGTGACATGGACAACACACGAACGACTGACACAGTCACCACCGGCATGCTTGTGGACAAGGTCGCCTTCATCACCGGCGCCGGTCGCGGGATCGGCGCCGCCGCAGCTCGGCTTTTCGCCCGGGAAGGCGCCCGAGTACTCCTCGCGGCCCGGACGGAGGCACAACTGAAGGCAGTGACCGAGGAGATCCGGGCTTGGGGAGGCATCGCCGACTACGTGGTCTGCGATCTGGCCGACACAGCCAGCATCCGCGCTGCGATCGACCGGGCCGTGGACCTCTACGGCCGACTCGACATCGCCTTCAACAACGGCGCGGCGATCCAGCAACCCGGCCCCATGGACCAGATGGCGCAGGCCGACTTCGATCACATCTACGCCGTGAACCTCAGGGGTCCGTGGCTGGCCATGATCGCCGAGATCGCCGCCATCCGGGCTACCGCCGGAACAGGGGCCATCCTCAACAACTCCAGCGTCGGCAGCCTGATGGGCAACCCCGAGTTGCCGGCGTACGGCGCAATGAAGCGGGCCGTTAACAGTCTCACTGAGTCGGCCGCGGTCACCTACGGCCCGGAAGGTATCCGCGTGAACGCCATCGCCCCCGGCCACACCCAGACCGAGATGATCCGTACCTGGGAGGCGGACTCCCCCGGTCTCGCCGAACGACTCATCGCGCACACCCCGTTGCGCCGCGCTGCCGACCCCGAGGAAATCGCTCAGGCCGCGGCCTGGCTCCTCAGCGACCGCTCGTCGTACGTGACCGGTACGGTCCTTCGAGTCGACGGCGGCGCGCGGGCCTGATCACAGCTGGGCAGGCGGGGTGGCGCTGATTTCCGCTTCCAGCGCATCCTGGATGATCGCCGAGGTGCTCGGGTCGGCCGGGGATTCGTCCCGGTCGAGCATCGCGGCGTGTTGACCCCCGCGCTTGCTGATGTCGAACAAGGCCTGGTTGCAGAGGATAAGTAGCGTCGGTCACCGGGGGGTTGCTGACCTGCGTGGTACCACCAGCGGGCTCCATCCGGCGTCCGTTCGGCCACGGGCGGGTGTTGAGAATCGATCGTTTCTCGACACCGCCGTCGGCGGCGCCGATTGGCCCGCTGGTGGACCGGATCGGTGTCGAGAAAACGTGTCGAGAAGTCGGAGTGTAGAACAACTTGCCCTAGGCCCTTTCTCGTACAGTTCCGGCATGACGACCGTCGCGGACCTCGCACAGTTGGAACTCGAAGGTGATCCGATCGACCCGATCGGCGGCGGAGCGTTGATCGGGTACGCCCGGGTCTCGACCCGCGACCAGAGGCTGCACCGCCAGGTCGACGCTCTCACTGCGGCCGGTTGCCAGCGGATCTTCGAGGAGAAGCTCAGCGGCAAGAACACCGACCGCCCCGAGCTGGCCAAGTGCCTGGAATACCTGCGCCCCGGAGACACGATCGTCGTCCTCGAGCTGTGGCGTCTCGGTCGGAGCCTGCAGGACCTGATCTCTATCGTCGGCGAACTGCGCCGCCGTGGCATCGGGTTCAAGTCCCTGCACGAAGCACTCGACACCACCACGCCCGGCGGCCGGCTCGTTTTCCACGTCTTCGCCGCCCTGGCCGAGTTCATCCGCGAACTCATCGTCGAGGGCACCAACGAAGGCCTCGCCGCCGCGCGAGCCAGAGGCGTGCGACTCGGCCGGCCTCCGGCGATGACCCCGGAGCAGATCCACTCCGCCCGCACGCTGCTCACCCAGCCCGAGAACAGCGTGTCCTCGATTGCGAAGCTGCTCGGGGTGAGCCGGTCGACGATCTACAAGTACATCCCAGAGCTGACCAGACAGCCGACGCTCCCGATCGACGCCGAGCCGCAACCTGAGGCAGCCGCGTCCATCGAGGCACCGCAGCCGGCTCGGACGGCGAGTGAGCCCGGACCGACTGGCCGAGGGCCAGCGTGTCCGACTTGTGCCTACCGGCCGACCGACTCTCGCGAGCTCCAGCTGCACCGCGACGGTCTCGCCACTATCTGGTTGACCCTCGACCCCGACGATCCCGGGCGGGTCGTCGAGCGGCGCCACTGCGAACGATGCCAGCCGCACCGGGCGCGAATCGTCATGTGCGGGCTCTTCGACACAACCGTCATGCTCGGCGACGACCTGGCCGTACCCGAACTGTCTCCGCTCCCCCAGCCGGCCGTGCAGTGGCTCACAAAGAACGCTTGGAAACAGCACGACGGCGACTGGTACTGCGGCAAGCACACCAAGGCCAGGCAGTGAGCGGGTGGCCGAGCGACTGGAGGTACACACGCTCAGAGGTCGACTGGTCGAGCCGATCAACGTCAAGGAGCGGTGACCAACCTGCCGCCGATTAACGGCAGAATCGGGTCCGGCGCACGAGGGGGCGTCACGTTCAGCCTTGGCGGCTGACTGGCTCAGGTGACGATGGGGCAGGGCGTCCACGACCTGCCGTGGCCCTGGCCGTCCGAGCTCGCCCACCGACTCGTCCACCTGGAGCCACTGCACGCCTTCCTTCCCGAGGACCACGTCCTGGCCGGCAAGAGCGAGCTACGCCCGGCCGATCTGCGCGAGTGGGGCATCGATGCCGGACCCGGCGGGCGCGGCCGAGTGGCGCGGCTACCTGACGCGGCTCGCCGAGCGGTTCGGCGTACCGCTGCGCTTCACTGCTCCGGCCATCGGCCAGCGCCACCTGGTCGACCAGTTCCTGCGGGAGAAGATGGCCATCGGCCTGGGCGAGATGAGCATCGACGCCACCGGATCCGGCTTGCGGAGAGTCCCGATCGTCGAGCCGACCCCCCTTGCTGCCGTGGTCGGTCGTGTGGCATCGCCGCAACCCACGCCCGCTGCTGCAGACCTTGATCGGCAACCTGCGCACCGTCGCCCTGCCGGGTCCGCCAGACCTGGACCACTGGGTGCCCGATCCGGACTTCCTGCCCGTGGACTGACCACCGGACGGCTCACCGCTCCCGGTAGAGCACGAGGTGCTCGTGGTACAGGACTCCTTCGCGGACGTCGCCGGTGGCGGTGAAGCCGGTGTCGTCGACGTAGTCGATGTGGCTGCCGGTGACGGTGTAGCGGCCGGTGTAGGCCCGGGCGCGGCCGTCGCGTGCTTCCTCGTAGCGGCCGTTCGGCAGGAGTTCCTGGCGGATGCGGCCGTCGGCGGTGACCCACATCCCCACGTAGGGGTGGGAAGCGGAGGACGGAGGGGTGGACGGCCGGCGCGCACCGGACCCGTCAGTGGTGCAGGCGGCCAGGGTGACAAGTAGGCCGAAGATGGGGAGGTTCTTCCTGATCACGGTCTGGTCCTTTCAAGAGAAGCCCGGCCGTCATTGCCAGGGTTCGAGCAGTTGGGTGGTCAGCTGGTGCAGTTCGTCCTGGGCGGCGCGGTCGCGGGCGAACTGGCTCGGTTCCGCGGGGCTGCCGTCGTCGAGGTACGCGCCGGACGTCACGCCGGGTGCCGTCGCGGCCTCGACGACATTCCGGCCGCCGTGCTCGGTCGGCGCGCCACCGACGCCGTACATGGCGTGCAGGAGGCCGGTGCTGATCACGCCAGGGCTGATGCTGACGATCGAGGGCGCGGCCGGCCGCCGAGCGAGCCACAACGCGTGCATGATCATCGCCAGCTTCGACCGGGCATAGGCGATGGTCGGGCTGTAGGTGTGGCGCTCGAGCTGGAGGTCGTCCAGGTGCAGGTTGGCCGACAGGTGGGTCGCCGAGGAGACGTGGACGACGCGCCCAGCCGGTTCTTCCGCCAGCAGCGGCGTGAGGCTCTCGGTCAGCAGTACTGCGGCCAGGTAGTTGACCTGGAGGGTCGTCTCGTACCCGTTGGCGCTGAGCCGGCGCTCGGCAGGTCCTGGCCGGCCCGCGTTGTTGACCAGGACGTCCACGTGCCCGGTCAGGTCGCGGATCCGGCCGGCCAGGGTGACGACCTCGTCCAGGTTGTCGAAGTCGGCCTGGAGGTAGTCGATCCTGGCCTTGCCGCCGAGCCGGGACAGCACGGGCTGCACAGCGGTCCGGGTCTCGGGCCCGTGCAGGATGAGATGGGTGGACTCGTCGCGGGCCAACTGCTGCGCTGCGGCCAAGCCGATACCGCTCGTCGCCCCGGTCAGGACGACCGTGCGCCAGGACGGACCGTACTCGTCGGCTACGAGGTCGGTCATGACAATTCCTTTCGGTGCTTGGGTGTCAGGCGTTGCGAGCAGCCTGCAGAACGCGGTCGCGTGACTCGCGAACTTCGTCCCGCAGCGCCTGCAGGTCGATGTCCAGCACGGTGCCGGCCCACTTGCGGACCTGGCCGGCGATGAACACGGCGTCGATGTTGCGCGGGTCGGAGCCGAGCACGAGCGTGCCGATCGGGTCGTTCAGCGGCATGTTGTTCAGGTCCTCGGCGCGGACGACCAGCAGATCGGCCTGCTTGCCCGGCGTGAGCGAGCCGGTGACGTCGCCGAGCCCGATCGACCGGGCGCCTTGCAGGGTAGCGAAGTCGAGCACGTCCTGGACACCGATCCGGGTGGGTGTCCCGGTGGTGCCGTAGGCGCCGTTGACGGCGCGCATCCGCTGGATCGCGTGCAGGGTTCGCATCTGGGTGAACATGTCGCTGGCCAGGGCGACCTCGACGTCGATGCTCAGGCCGGGCCGGATCCCGACCGCGAGCGCCTCGTCGATGGCTGGGACCGCGCTCTCCAGGCCGATCTGGGCGTCCGAGGTGGGCGCGAGCGAGACAGCGGTGCCGGTGTCGGCCGTCGCCTGCCACGCCTCCGGGGTCAGGCCCGTGCAGTGGATGAGGCTGACGTGCGGGCCCAGCAGGCCGTCCTTCGCCCAGGCGACGACGGCGTTCGACGAGGGGACGCCGAAGACGGCGTCGACGCTCACCCCGATGCCCAGGTCGCGGGCGACCCGGGCGAGCCGGTCGCCGTACGCCAGGTCGGGCCCGGCGATCTCGTCGGTGGCCAGCGTGGCCAGGCGCAGGGTGACGAGTTGGTCGTCGGAGCCGAAGTACTGCTCCTTCAGCCGGGACAGGTCGGCCGGCCACTGGCCGTCCCACTCGCCGAAGTGCGGCCGCATCGACGCGTGCACGCCGCGGATGCCGGTGTCGAGCAAGGCCTGGATGGCGCTGTCGGAGTGCGCGGCGGTGCGGGAGTTGTGGGAGAAGTCGAGCATGGTGGTGATGCCGCTGTCGATCGCGGTCAACGCGGCTAGCCTGGTCCCGACGTACACGTCGTGGGGCCGGTACGCCGGGGCGATGCCGGACAGGGTGGACATCACGTACTCGCCCAGGTCGTTCACGTCCGGCATGATCCGGCGCAGCTGCGCCTCCCAGGCGTGGCGGTGGGTGTCGACGAAGCCCGGGGCCAGGACCGATCCGGTCACGTCGATCACCAGCGTGCCGTCGGCGGCCCCGTCGGCACCGCGCAGATCCGGGCCTATGGCAACGATCTTGTCGTCCGCGACGAGCAGGTCGCCCTGGGGCAGCACCCCGAGCTGGGGGTCCATGGTGACGATGGCGGCGCCGGTCAGCAGGATCCGCCGGCCGGGCTCGTCGGAGTGGCTGCGCAACTGGTCCACCACAGCGGCTGCGGGCGTGGTTCCGAGGTTGTTCATTCAGATCACCTGCGCCGTCGGCAGGATGGTGATCTCGGTCAGGTTGACGTGCGCCGGCAGGGCGGCCATGAAGGCCACGGTCTCGGCGACGTCGGACGACTGCAGCACGTCGATCTGCTCGATCAGGTCCGCCATCAGCCGGGTGGCGTCGGGGTCGGTGACGTGGTCGGGCAGTTCGGTGTCGACCATGCCGGGCTCGATGGTCGCCACCCGGATGTTCTTCGGGCCGAGCTCGACCCGCAGCAGCCGGGTCAGGTGGCTGATGTAGGCCTTGGTGCCGGAGTAGACGGAGAACTTCTCCAGGATGCGCGTCGCCGCGATCGACGAGGTAGTGATCAGGTCGGCGGGGCGGCTGGCCTCGGCGGTCGCGGTCAGCTGGGGCAGGAAGGCGCCGATGACGTTCATCACGCCGGTGACGTTCAGGTCGATCTGGCGCTGCCAGTCGTCCATGCGGAGCTCGGTGATGCCGGAGATCAGCTGGACGCCGGCGTTGTTGAAGACGAGATCGGCGGTGCCGAGCTGCTCGGCGACCTGATCGGCCGCGGCCTGGACGGCGTCCCGGCCGGTGACGTCGACGGGGACGGCGACCGCGGTCCCGCCGGCACCGCGGATCGAGTCCACCAGCGCGTCGAGCTTGTCCTTGCGCCGGGCGAGCACGGCGACGTTCGCGCCGAGCTCGGCCAGCCGCTGGGCGGTGGCGGCGCCGATGCCGCTGGAGGCGCCGGAAACCACGGCGACGCGACCGGCCAGCGGAGTACCTGTGAGCAGAGCAGACATGACAAACACCTCTTTCAGGAGTTCACAAGACAGTGGGGGGAGGTGCCGGGGAATCGGCCCCGGCGGGTGATGCGGGTGCGGACCGTGCGCCGGGTTACGCCGCGGTGGCGTCGTCGTGGGCGGTGGCTGCGGACTTCTCGCGCCACGGGGCCAGGTCCTGCTCGATCTGGTCCAGCTTGACCTGCAGCCGCTCGAGCGTGTCGGGGCCGAGGTACAGGTGCGTCGGCAGCTGGTCCTGCGTGCTGACCTCGTAGATCAGGGCCGCGCTCTTGACCGGGTCGCCGAGCTGGGTGTGGTTCGCGGTGCCGACCCAGTCCAGCGTGACGTGGGCGGGCGTGCCGTCGTACTCGGTGATCCGGGTGCTGGGCAGCGACAGCGAGGTGGCGTCCAGGAAGTCGGTCCGCAGGACGCCCGGCTCGACCACCATGGACTGGATGCCGAACGGCGCCAGCTCCTTGGACATCGACTCGCTGATGCCTGCGACGGCGAACTTCGAGGCGCAGTACAGGCCCACGCCCGGCTCGCCCTCGAACCCGGACCGCGAACCGATGTTGACGATCTTGCCCGAGCCCTGGCGGCGCATCACTGGCAGCACGGCGCGGGTCATGTCGATCAGCGCGAAGACGTTGAGGTCGAATAGCGAGCGCGCCTCGGCGTCTGTGATCTCCTCCACCGCGCCCAGCAGACCGCGACCGGCGTTGTTGACCAGGACGTCGATCCCGCCGAACCGCTCGACCGCGGCCTGCACGGCGGCGGGAATCTGCTCGGCCCTGGTCACGTCCAGCTCGACCCCGAGCACGTGGTCGGACGTCTTCAGGTCGTCCGGCAGCCGGCCGAGGTCGCGCGCCGCGACCACGACGTCGTTGCCGCCGGCCAGTGCGGTGCGGGCGATCTCCGCGCCCAGACCGCGGGAGGCTCCGGTGATGAACCAGGTGGCCATGATGTCCTTCTTTCGGCTTGGCTCCGGCGGGAGGTTCCCGCCGCTGACAGCCATGAGTCTGTCGAGGCCGCCAGGGCCGAAGAAGTTCGCGGATTTCCTGGGAGTGCCCTACCTAGGAACAGCGTCGGAGTGGGCGCGCAGGGCCTGGTCGGCGCCCTCGCGCAGCCGGTCGAACGCGACCGCGGTCGGGCTCGCGGGCTCGGCCTGGTAGACGACGAGCTGCTGGTCGGGAGCCCCGTTCACGGTGAACGCCGAGAACTGGATGTGCAGGTCGCCGACCTGCGGATGGCGCAGGTGCTTGCCCTCCTGGGTCTTGGGCTTCACGTCGTGGCGGGCCCACAGGTCGGCGAACTCCGAGCTCTGCGCCGAGAGGTCCGCCACCACCTCGGTGATCCGCGCCGACTCCGGATCGTGCCCGTAGGCGAAGCGCAGCTCTGCCACGCAGGAGTGCGCGGCCCGCTCCCACTCCTGGTAGAAGTCCCGCCCCGCCGGGTCCAGGAAGACCATGCGAGCCAGGTTGTCCGTCGGGGTGAACCCCACGTGCAGCGCGGTGGCCATCGTGTTGCCCGCGAGGATGTCGAGCGCCGGCCCCAGCACGAACGCCGGAGACGTGGACCAGCCGTCCATGAGCTGCAGCAGCTGCGGGCTGACAGGAGTCTCCTCCGCCCGGCTCCAGCGGCGCGACTCCGGCGCCTGGACCAGCCTCCACAGGTGCTCGGTGGCGACGGCGTCCAGCCGCAGCGCCTGTGCCACGGCCTCGACCACCTGCGGAGAGGGGCTGGACTCGCGGCCTTGCTCCAGCCGTACGTAGTAGTCGCTGCTCATCCCGGCCAGCATCGCCACCTCCTCCCGGCGCAGGCCCTTGACCCGGCGACGGCCGTACTCCGGGAGTCCGACGTCTTGCGGCTTGAGGGCATCGCGACGGGCGCGCAGGAAGTCGCCCAACGGTGTGCTGTCGCTCATGCCGCAAGATTAGACGGCCTGCCACCTGTTCGGAGTGGTTGTCCACGAAGCCCTCCTCCCCCCGTATCCAGGGTGTAACGTGCCCAGGCTGAGCAGCGGTTCCGACCCGGTCTTGCGCCTAACCTCGAGATCATGGGCAGTGACGAGACCAACCCGCTGGGCGACTTCCTGCGCGCGCGGCGTGCAGACCTACGTCCCGAGCAGGTCGGCCTGGTCGGGGGCAACCGCCGCGTCCCCGGACTGCGCCGCGACGAGGTGGCGATGCTGGCCGGCCTGAGCGTCGGCCACTACACCCGCCTGGAACAAGGGAAAGAGCTGCACCCCACCCGCCAGACCGTGGCGAGCCTCTCCCACGCGCTGCGCTTGGACAATGCGGCGTCGCTGGAGCTGTACCGGCTGGCGCGCCCGGTCGCCCGAAGAAGCCGCCCCAGCCGCATCGAACGGGCCACTCCCGAGGTGCTCCGGCTGCTCAACGACTGGATCGTGGCCCCTGCCTACCTCCTGGGCCGGTCCCAGGACGTGCTGGCACGCAACCCGCTGGCGGCAGCGCTGCACAACCGGTTCGTCTTCGGTGACAACCTGTTGCGGATGGTCTTCCTCGACCCAGCGGGACGGGAGTTCTTCCGCGACTGGCGCGCCACCGCGCGCGCCGCCGTGCACGACCTCCGCCAGGCCGCCCGCGAAACCCCCGACGAGCAAGGCCTTCGGGAACTGGTCGGCGAACTGTCGATCGCCAGCCCCGACTTCCAGCGCCTGTGGGCCGCCCGCGATCCGCGCGGCCGGATCCACCGGAACGGCCACTACTACCACCCCGACATCGGCGAACTGCACCTCCGCCCGCAGCTGTTCTCGATCACCGACCACCCCGGCCAGCACCTGATCGCCGAACCAGCCGAGCCCGGCTCCCCCTCGGCCGACGCCCTCGCCCTCCTGGGCTCCCTGGTCCCCCAGTCCTGACCCGCACCTACCCCAGCAGCCGGCTGGCGAGCGCGTCGGCGGCCGCTCCGACGGAGAGCAGGCTCGGCGTGACGAACGACGCCCCCGCCGCGATGCCGCCCAGCAGGTGGACCTGGGCGGACCGCGCCGAGGTGGTTTCGGAACGGGGTTCCGAACATCTCGAGATGCGTGTTGGCATATCGGACCGAGCGAGCTCCTGTTGTTCCAAAAACGACCGTTTGCGGAACAGTGGTACGCCTCCCCGGCGCCGCGAACTGCCCGACGTCACCCGGTAGACACATCGTCGCGGCTCGGGCACGGTGGATTCCGGGATGCCGCGTCACCGTGGCTGGCACTGCGGGAGGGGAACTGTGCCGACCTCACGCAAGCGTGCACAAGCACCGAGTCTGGTTGGCCTGCGTCGCGACCGCGACCGCGCACGGACGCCGAACATGGGACCTCTGGTCTTGTACGCATCCGTAGCTGTCGCCGCGGCGGTGGCCGGCGCGGTCGCGCTCTACCTGATCCTGGCCTGGCTGCTTCGCATCGAGCCACATCCCCAAACGGCGACAGCCGAACAGCAAAAACTGCTCGCCGACATGGTGAAGATCGCCCTCGGCCTGGCGGCCGGCATAGGAGCCGCCGTCGCTCTCATCGTTGGCTACCGACGCGCGCGCGTTGATGAGTCTGCTAGCCACCGAGACGACCAGCGGCTGTTCAGCAGCCGATACCAGGACGCCGCCGACCTCATCGGCCATGACAAAGCCGCAGTCCGGCTCGCTGGTATCTACGCGATGTCGCGACTCGCGGACGACTGGGACGAACAGCGGCAACAGTGCATCGACGTACTCTGCGCTTACCTGCGGCTGCCCTACGACCCGGACGACACCAGGAGAATGCCTGGACGGACTCGACGGAGTCGCCACCACACGGAGACGCTCGGCCAGATCGAGCAGAGCAAACCCGGAGAACGGCAGGTCCGCGACACTGTCATCCGACTCATCGGGGCGCACCTGCAACCGAAGGCTAGGCGCCCCTGGCAACGGCATGATCTCGACTTCACCGGAGCTGTCTTCGACGGCGGCGACTTCAGCGGTGCGGTGTTCTCCGGCGGCAACGTCAGCTTCGCGGGCGCGGTGTTCTCCGGCGGCACCGTCGACTTCAGCGGTGCGGTGTTCTCCGGCGGCACCGTCAACTTCGCCGGCGCGGAGATGTCCGGCGGCACCGTCAGATTCGGCAGCGCGGAGATCTCCGGCGGCGACATCGACTTCAGCGGCGCGACGATCTCCGGCGGCACCGTCAGCTTCGGCGGCGCGGAGATCTCCGACGGCGACATCAACTTCTTCGGCGCGACGATCTCTGGCGGCACCGTCAACTTCAACGGTGCGATGATCTCCGGCGGCAACGTCAGCTTCGACAGCGCGACGATCTCCGACGGCAACGTCACCTTCATCCGCGCGAAGATCTCTGGCCGCAATGTCAGCTTCCTCAGCGCGACGATCTCCGGCGGCAAGGTCAGCTTCAGCGGCGCGACGATCTCCGACGGCAACGTCAGCTTCGGCAGCGCGGAGATCTCCGGCGGCACCGTCCACTTCATCAGGACGGAGATGTCCGGCGGCACCGTCAACTTTGCCGGCGCGAAGATGTCCGGCGGCACCGTCAACTTCAACCAGGCGATGTCCGGCGGCACCGTCCACTTCAACCACGCGAAGATCACCGGCAGCAACGTCAACTTCGGCGCCGCGAGGATCTACGACGGCATCGTCAGCTTCAACCGCACAGAGCTCCTCGGCGGCAACATCAACATGAGCGGGCAATTCTTCGGCGGCACCGTTGAGTTCACCGGCGCGATCTTCTCCCGCGGCACGATCAACTTTGCCGGCGCGGAGTTTTCCAGTGGCACGCCACTCGTCGACTTCAGCGGAGCGACGTTCTTCGGCGACAGCGGCAACGTGGACCTTTCCGATGCAATCCTCCCAGACGGCAGCCCGGCGACAGAGGGTCTTCCTGAAGCACCGTGCGCGGGACTGATCATGCCGCTGGTGACGCAGACCTCACCGGGTGAGCCCCCGCCCGACTGATCGCCAGGCGCATTCTCACCGTTTGCCGCACAGGGTGAGGACCCCCGAGCGCGTTCCTCGAGGTCCTCTGGTCGGCGCGGTTTGATCTGACGGCTACTGCTGCTCGCTCGGGCCGAGTAGGGGCGGTGATCTGTTCCAGGGTGAATTCGGCGATGTCCCGGCGCCGACAGATCCGGGTACGAGCGGATGTTCAGAACCCCGCGATGCCGATGTCGATCTCGTCGACGGATCGAGGCAGGCCGGCCGGTGCCGCCGGCATGTGCGGGAAGGTCACGGGTACAGGCACAGTCCAGCTGATGCCGTCGATGGTCACCGTGCAGCGGAGCTGGACTGTCAGGCCCGCGGCGCGCAAGGGGTCGCCGGTCCAGATTCCCTTGACAGCAGTCGTACCGGCCTCGACGGCGGGCAGCGCGACCGACCTCCCGAAGTTGAATACCTCTTCATCTGGGCTGGCGCCCAGGCCGGTGATGGCCTTCTCGTCGTGCCTGGCCGTGAGGGTGATTTCGCCTGAATCGATGTCCCGGTCACAACTGAACTTGAGAGCGTGTCCCCCGAGCTCGTGCTGTTCCCGGCCAAGCTCCAAAACGATGTTCGGGGTTGCTTGCCGGTGCCAGTCGTCGTACTGGATCTTGCGTGCCGCACGCGCCTCTTCCAGGGCACGCTCAGCGATCTCGTTCGCTGCTGCGGTCGCCACATTGGCCAGGCGCACCTCCTCCAGCGCAGCTGAGGAGATCTCGTTGGCCTTCATCATCGTGGCGGTGGCCTGCCGTGCCTCTTCCAGCGCTGCTTCGGATGTCTCGTTCGCCGCGGCGGTCAGCTTGTTGGCTCTCCTCGAGCTACGTAGCGCCAAGGTCGCCGGCACTGCTCCTACTGCTGCACCGATCAGCGCGCCGATCAGGCCGTCCCACAGTTGCAAATCGCTCATGCTTGGCGTCCCTCAGTCGTGGGTTTTGGCTGTGTGGCCGTTTCTCGATCGGCTCAGGCCGCGGCCGCGGGTGACGATCACCACGAAGTCCAGCCGATCCAGGTGAACACCGCGATGGCTCCGGCGATGACAGTGAAGAGGGCGACGAAGAGACCGCGCTTGCGAAGCCGCGCCCAGAACCCTGCCGGCTCTTCCGTGGGAGCAGGGGTCGTGTTGTCGTGACCGGCCAAAGTCGCGTCCTCGCCGTCCGCGGACTGGGTGCCCACCACGGAGGAGTTCTTTCCACTGGCGGCCTGACTCCCGATCGCGGTGCTGTGGTCGGTGGCCAGGACGGCGGAGTGTGCGTCCGGAACGGAGACGTTCGGCCGCTGGTGGTGCTGGGTCGTGTGGTTCACGGTGGGTCGGCCGCCGTTGAAGATGTACATCACAGCCCGATCGGCGTTCGCCTGGTCAGGCACCTCTTCGCCGTCCGGAGTCATAGAGACCAGATCGGCGACTAGCTCCGCCAGCGCGGTACGGATGTGAACCAGGACGCCCTTGATCGACGCGTTGGGGACCTTGTAGTACAACGCCGACACTCTGGTGGTGCTCTGCTCGACGTTGTGCTCTTGCAGCCAGCTACCCAGGAGGTCCGACCAGTCAGGACTCAGGTGATGAGGTTCGTTGCTCTGATCTCCTGCCGCCACCATGGCTTCGAGTTCGCCAACCCCGGCGCCCAGATTCAGCTGCTCCACCGGAACCATCTCGGCAATGGCATCGGGGAGAGCACTCGGCGGGATCCGCTGCTCGCGGCCGTTGTACCCGAAGGGGTTGGTGAGCATCGCGTACAGCGGCACATGAAGCCGCCGGTACTTCGGAAGCACGATGCCCTCGTCGTAGCCGTTGAGCTCGTGCCGGGCCCACTCCCGCATCTTGTCCGAGCCAGCTCTGCCACCGAGCACGATGACCTTCTGGAGCAGCGCCGACACCGGGGTGCTGCGCGAGTAGCCCCCGAGCTTTTGAAGACATGTCGAGCATCCTCCTTCCAAGAGGACCGTTTTCTTGAATGACGGTGGGTGTGCTGTCGGCACGGACCGACAGCACACCCCCCACCAGCTGAACTACTTGTCGTCGACCGGAGGCATGGTCACCGGGGGCGGCGGGGCCTGGGGGACTCGAGGTTGTCGACCACGCTGTGCAGCTTGCGCGCCACCGTGGATCGTCAGACACCAGGACCCTCACGGTCCGCTGCCGCTGCGGCCTGGCGAGTTTCGGCCGCGGTCAGACGGTGCGCGTGCACGTTCCAGACCTGGAGCGCTTCCTGGTGCTGCGCCTCCTGGTCCGCCCGGTGCTTGGGACTCGCGGAGGAGCCGACGAGGAGCTTCCAGGTGCTCAGCTCGGCGTCGTTGTCAGACGCTGCTCCCCGGCCCGAAGAAGAGCGTGGGAAACCGCGAGCCGCGAGCGCACGTCGACCGACTCCCGCAGCTCGAGCGACTCCAGGGCACGCAGGGTGTAGTGCTCCAGGTCGAGGCTCAGCCGCTTCTCGGTGTCCAGACGGTCCCGGACCTGGCGCAGCTCGGCCTGCTCGCCAGCGGTGGCTCCGAGTCCGCCGGCGAACTGGTAGAGCCCACCGACGCTCGGCAGCCGGCGTCCGGAGAACCACTCGCCCAGGGTGCTGCGGGGGATGCCGGTCTCGGCCGCTAGCGCTCGGAGGGAGAACGGCTTGCTGGCCAGCTGCTCGGCCTTCATGGTCGCGAAGGCGCGCAGGTGTTCACCGAACCCCGCAGGGGTGGTGATGTGCCGGAGCGGCAGGGCGGCATCGTTGTTGCTGGCCTTGTTCGTTTCGGACCGGACCACGTCGTTGGTCGCGATCCAGAACTGCTCCCACAGCCGGAGACCGGCGCGTGGGTCACGCCGCAGGCGACCAGGTAGGCGCGGACGACGAGCCAGCTCGCCAGCTCGTCACCGCCCGCGGCCCGCACCATGTGCGCGTGGCTGTACGGCGTACGAGCCGCCAGCTCGCGGTACGTGAGTCCGGCCAGCTCGTGGACCTCACTGTGCAGACGCAGCGCGAACACCAGCCCGACCGACTCCGCCTGCAACCGGCGGGCGACGAACCCGAGGGTGAGCGCCGACGCCTCGTCCAGCCACTGAGCGTCGTCGACCACACAGACCATCGGCTGCTTCTCGGCCGCCTCGGAGAGCAGTCCGAGGACCGCCAGCCCGACGGCGAACCGGTCCGGGGGCGCCTCCGCGCTGAGCCCGAACGCCGTCTCGATCGCGTGGCGTTGCGGCTCGGGCAGTCGCCCCCTCAGGTGGAGCATCGGCGCGCACAGCTGATGCAGACCGGCGTACGGCAGCTCCATCTCGTACTCGACGCCGGCCGCGTTCGCCACCCGGAAATCGGATGCGCTGCTCCGCAGGTACTCCAGCAGCGCCGATTTCCCGACACCCGGCTGCCCGCGCACTACCAGCACCTGACTGTGGCCAGAACGAACAGTGCCGAGGAGCCGATCCAGTACGGCGCACTCGTTGTGCCGACCGCGCAACCCATAACGCGGATGTTCGGTCGACATATCCTGGACGCTACAGCGCCCCCTGAACACTGCCAACTACCTTCTCACTCGCCTTGGTCGGGCCAGTTACTGGCCGTGTTCCTCATGCAACACAGGCAACCGACTGAGGCTCGGGGTTTGCCACCGGGCTCGAGGACGAGCGCCGCTCCCAACTGGCCGTGAAGGCATCAGCAAGCAATGGCAGCAGCTCGTCCAGGTCCGCGTCCTCGACCCTTGAGAACACGAAGCTGTCGGCGGCCTCCTCAGGCCGATGATCGATGAGCACGAGTCCGAGGTGCTCGAAGAGGGCAGGACCTGCGCCAGCGGTGGTCTGCCGCCCGGCCAGCCGACCATGCACTGAGGCAGGACTCGTCCGCCTCCCACGCAACGTCGGGCGGCGCTGGTGTCGTGTACTCGTCGGCAGTGACCATGGCGCGCATCCACGACCAGGCTAGGACCCTCGCCTGACCGCCGTCGATGGTGCCGCGGGTGGGGCCCGGATCGCGCTCGACGTGGTCGATTGATGCCACCGGCATGGGCCTCGCCGGTGAGTGGATACCCGTGGAGCTCGTCACGACCCTTTGCGTTCGCACCCGGCAGCGACCTCGTCGACACCCTCGTCAATCTCAGCCCATACGGCGGCGACCAGTCGTCGAGTCTTCTGGACGGCCCCCGCGCCGGTCCGTCACCACGGAGCACACCTTCGCACGCCAACCGCATCGGCCCGATCCAGGGTTGGTGCCATGCCACCCAACTAATGCACCATCTCGCGGATGTCATCTGCCGACACTTCAAGGGCATTCAGCTCGGCCTCCGCCGCCTTCTTCTCCGCGTATGCGGCGTTGTACGGCTCGGCGTATCCGGCGTTGTACGGCTCAGTCAGAGCGCCACGCACCGACCCGGAGCCTGCACCTCCCTCTCCAGAGCCGACCTCGTCCGGCGTCGCCGCGACGGAGTCCGATCGGCTGCTGGTGCTCCCTGGGGGCAGGTCACCAGGACGGGTGACACCGCACTGTTGCTGCCGTCGACAGAGTCGCCCGAGGATGGCGTTCGCCGGCTGCTGACGAGCTGAATCAGCTCGGGACGGTGCGTCAACCGTCCATCACCGACCGCGAGAGCGTTGCCATCGTCAGGACGACGGGAGGAAGCTGAAAGTCCAGCAACCCGAGGAGTTTTCGTGAGCATGCACACCGAGCCACTGGGGCACGAGCACCTGCCGGACGACGGCTGCGAGACTGTTCCACACGATGATCACGTGGACCATCTCCACGACGGCGAACAACACCCGGAGAGCAAGGTTCACCCCGACCACGGTCAGCCACACACCGAGGACGACGGCTGCGAGACCGTCCTGCACGGAGACCACGTCGATCACGTACACGATGGGCACCGGCACTATCAGCACGGCGACCACGTCCACGAGCACTGACGAAGTGCCGGCGGCCTTTCCCTGCGCCGGCCGACATGGCAGGAGTCGCATCTGTGATCAGTACGCCGGGTTTCGCGGGCACCGGGCACCGACTTCGGCGGATGACCGGGTCGTTGTCAATGGCAACGTAATCAATGCCACGGGGTACCCGGCAATCAACCTCAGCCAGCACCCTGACGCGGATCCATCGCGGGCTGCTGCCAGAGTTCGATCCCAGTTGCACCGTCGGGATCGCCGCCGGTGTGTCCGGTATGGCCGGCGTGCTCTGGCTGATCATTGCCACTGGTTGCCAGGTCGGCGGTGACAGCCGGAGTCGACCAGTTCAACGCCGCCCGCAGGTCGGTGACGTTCTGGCCGGCGAAGCGCAACCTTCGGGGTAGGAAGAGGACAATCAAGGCCGCAACGGGCGCAGGGGCAGCGACGTCTGCTCACGGAGCCCTGAACGTGACACCCACGTCCAGAGTCCCAGGCCGGATCACACGAGTTGCTCGCGAACGGCGTCGGCGACTTCGCGGGTGCCGTGCTGACCGCCGAGGTCCGGGGTTCGTGGGCCGTCGGCCAGTACGGCGTCGACCGCCTGGTTGAGGTCCGCGGCTGCCCTGGTCTCGCCGAGGAAGTCGAGCATCAGCGCCGCGGTGCTGATCTGCCCGACAGGGTTGGCGATCCCCCGGCCCGCGATGTCCGGGGCCGAACCGTGCACTGGTTCGAACATCGACGGGTACGTCCGTTCCGGGTTGAGGTTGCCGCTGGCCGCGACGCCGATCGATCCGACGCACGCGGCGGCAAGGTCGGACAGGATGTCGCCGAAGAGGTTCGACGCGACGATGACGTCGAACTGCTGCGGGCGCGACACCATCGCGGCGGCGAGCGCGTCGATCAGCACGCTGCGCAGTTCCACGCCGGGCTGTTGGGCGACGGCCTCGGCCACGACCTCGTCCCAGAACGGCATCGAGTGGATGATCCCGTTCGATTTCGTTGCCGAGGTCAACTTCCCGGACCGCCGCGCGGCCAGCTCCGCCGCGTACGCCGCGACACGCGCCGTGCCCTTCCTGGTGAACACCGCCTCCTGGACGGCCAGCTCGGCGTCCGTTCCCCGGCCGAACCGGCCGCCGACCTCGGAGTACTCGCCCTCCACGTTCTCCCGCACGATCATCAGGTCGGTGCCGTCGGGATCGGCGAGCGGACTGCGGACACCCTTCACATACCGCGCCGGCCGCAGGTTGACGTACTGCTGGAAACCACGGCGGATCGGAATCAAAAGCCCCCACAAGGTGATGTGGTCCGCGATGTCCGGTGCGCCGACGGCACCGAAGAACACCGCTTCGTGCCGCGCGAGCTGGTCGAGGCCGTCGGCAGGCATCATCGTGCCGTGCGCGCGGTAGTGGTCGGAGCCCCAGGGATACGGGGCCCAGTCGACGGAGAATCCGTGCCGGGCGCCGAGCGCGTCCACGACGTCCGTCGCGGCGGGCACGACCTCATGACCGATGCCGTCGCCGGCGATCACCGCGACCGAATAGTTCCTGCTCACTGGTCTCCTCCAGTCACGAGCCCGGGCCATGCCGCGGCAACCCCCGCATGACGGATCTCGCCCGCATCGACATTCAAACCTTCGGCCAGCAACGGATCCGCGGCGAGCGCCTCGTGGACGCCGGCACCGGCCAGCCGGCGGACATAGGGCAAGGTCGCGTTCGTCAATGCGCGCGTGGAGGTCCGCGGTACGGCGCCCGGCATGTTCGCGACGCAATAGTGGGCGATCCCGTCGACGCGGTACGTCGGTGCGTCGTACGTCGTCGGCCGGGACGTCTCGAAGCAACCACCTTGGTCGATCGAGACGTCGACCAGTACGGCGTCCTGCTTGAGCTTCGCCAAGTGGTTCCGCCGTACCAGCTTCGGGGCGGCGGCGCCGGGAAGCAGAACCGCACCGATGACGACGTCCGCTCCGGCGAGTTCCTCCTCGAGCGCCAGCGGGTCCGACATGACGATGCGCGCGCGGCCGTCGAACAGCTCACCGAGCTGGCGGATGCGGCGAGGAGACGCATCCAGGACGGTCACCTCGGCCTGCATCCCCACTGCCACCAGGGCCGCCTGGGTGCCGACCACTCCCCCGCCGACGATGACGACGCGAGCCGGTGGCACGCCAGGCACCCCGCCCATGAGGATGCCCGGACCGCCACTCGGATGTTGCAACTGGTTGGCCGCCGCTTGTGCTGCCAGCCGACCGGCGACCTCGCTCATCGGCGCCAGCAGCGGCAGTTGCCCGTCGGCATCACGCACGGTCTCGTAGGCGATCGCGGTGGTCTTCGCCGCCATCAGCGCCGCCGTCAACTCACGGTCGGCCGCAAGGTGCAGGTAGGTGAAGACAGCCAGGTCGGGACGCAGGTGTTCGTACTCGCGTGCGATCGGCTCCTTCACCTTGACGAGGAGTTCGGCCTCGCCCCACGCGCGTTCGGTGGACACGATGCGGGCCCCGGCCCGGATGTAGTCCTCGTCGGCGAAACCCGCGCCGAGACCGGCGCCCTGCTCCACGACGACCTCATGACCGTCCGCCACCAGGGCGGCTGTCCCGGCCGGTGTCAGACCGACTCGCCGCTCGGCCGGCTTGATCTCCTTGACAACACTTACTCGCATGATTGCTCCGACTGTGGTGTGGCGGATCAGGACTTGTTGACGGCGAGGTACTTCGTCTCGAGGTACTCCTCGATGCCCTCGTGGCCGCCCTCCCGGCCCAGACCGGAGTGCTTGACCCCGCCGAACGGCGCGGCGACGTTCGAGACGATCCCCTGGTTGACGCCGACCATGCCGGTCTCGAGCGCGTCGGAGACTCGCAGCGCACGGTCGAGGTTCTCCGTGAACACGTAGGCGGCCAGGCCGTACGGCGTGGCGTTGGCGAGTGCGATCGCCTCCGCCTCGGTCCCGAACCGCACGATCGGCGCGACCGGGCCGAAGATCTCCTCGTCGAGGATCCGGGCACCGGCCGGGACGTGGTCCACGACGGTCGGCGGGTAGAAGTGGCCGGGCATCGTCAGCGGATCGCCGCCGGTGACCAGCTGCGCACCGCGGACCACGGCGTCCGTGACCAGCTCTGAGCATTTGTTGACCGCACGATCGTCGATGAGCGGACCGAGCGCGACCCCCGGCTGGGTGCCCGGGCCGACCTCGACGGCGGCCATCGCCCGCTGGAAACGCGCCACGAACTCGTCAGCGATCCCTTCCTGCACGAGGATTCGGTTGGCGGCCACGCACGACTGCCCGCCGTTGCGGAGCTTCGCGACGAGTGCCCCCTTGACCGCGCGCTCGAGGTCGGCGTCGTCGAAGATGACCAGCGGCGCGTTGCCGCCGAGTTCCATCGAGGTGCGCACGAGTTGGCTCGCGCTCTGCTCGACGAGCCGCTGGCCGACGGCAGTCGATCCGGTGAACGACACCTTGCGCAGCCGCGCGTCGGCCATCAGTGGAGCGCTGACCGCACCCGGGTTGGTGGTCGTGATCACGGTGAGCACGCCTTCCGGTACGCCGGCATCCAGCAGGATCTGCGCCATCAGCAGGCTGGTCAGCGGTGTCAGGGCGGCGGGTTTGAGTACGACGGTGCATCCGGCCGCCAGCGCCGGAGCGATCTTGCGGGTCCCCATGGCGAGTGGGAAGTTCCACGGGGTGATCAGCAGGCACGGGCCGACAGGCTGCGGTGACGTGATGATGCGTGAGCCGCCGTCCGGACTGGCGGTGTGCCGTCCGTCGAGACGGACGGCCTCCTCGGCGTACCAGCGGACGAAGTCGGCCGCGTAGGCGACCTCGGCGCGGGATTCGTCCACCGGCTTGCCCATCTCGAGGGTGATGAGCAGCGCCAGGTCGTCCGTCCGCGCGACCAGTGCGTCGTAGGCACGGCGTAGGACCTCACTGCGTTCCCGGGGCGAGGTGGCTGCCCAGGCTGGGCCGGCGTCGACCGCCGCGTCGAGCGCAGCCAGCGCGTCGGCCGATGTGCAGTCGGCGACCTGGAGGAGCTCCGCTCCGGTGGCCGGGTCGTAGACCGGGAACGTCTCACCGTGCTCAGCGGGTCGCCAGGACCCGATGAGGAGCCCGGTCGGGATATGGTCCAGCACGTCGGAACGCCGCTGTGCAGAGATGTCGTGCGTGTCGAGGATCGTCATCGAAGTCTTCCTTGGGTCAGGCGGTGAACTGGTCGAGCGCGACGCGGACGGTCTTGGCGATGAAGGAGACCTCGTCGTCGGTGACGACGAACGGCGGGCAGATGTGCAGGGTGTTGTTGTGGATCACGCGGGTCAGCAGTCCGGCGTCGAGGCAGGCGTCCACAACGGCTTCACCGGGTACGTCGGCCCGCAGTTGCACCCCGGCGAGGAAACCTGTCCCACTCCGCACCTCCGCGACGAGAGGATGGTCAGCCAGCGGCTGGATCGCGTTGTGCAGCACGCCTTCGAGCTCGGCCGATCGCTCGAGCAGGTGCTCCTGCTCGAGGATGTCGATATTGGCGTGCGCGACAGCGCACGCGGTCGCGTGGCCGGAGTACGTGATGCCGTGCCGAAGGATCGGAGCGTCATCGGAGCTGAAGAACCGCGCCCAGACACGCGGGCCGATCAGAATGCCGCCCAGTGGTGCGTAGCCGGAGGTGATGCCCTTCGCCATCAGCACCATGTCCGGCTCGAGACCGAACCGCTCACAGGCGAACATCGTGCCGGTCCGGCCGAAGCCGGTGATCACCTCGTCGGCGATGAAGAGAATGTCGTGCTGCCGGGCGAGGCGCTGCAGACCTTCGAGGTAGCCGGGTGCCGGTGCGATCACCCCGCCGGTTCCGATCACCGGCTCGGCCACGACCGCCGCGATCCGCTCGGGACCGAGTTCGGCGATCAGCGCCTCGGCCCCGGCCAGGTCGTTGGCCGGGATCCGGGCAGTCTCGGGGATCAATGAGTCGGAGCCATAGCCCTCTCGGTTGTACTCGAGGCCGGCGATGCTGGTGCCGAAGCCGTGCAGGCCGTGGTACGCGTTGTGCCGGCTCAGGATGATCCGCTTGTCCGGTCGCCCCTCCAGTTGCCAGTGACGGCGTGCGAGCTTGCAGGCGAGATCGACCGAGTCGGAGCCGCCGCTGGTCCAGAACACCTTGGCATCCGGGATCGGCCCCAGCGCGGTGACCCGGTCGGCGAGGCTGAGTGCGACGTCGTTCACGAAGCGACCGAACACGTGGTACGTCTCGAGCTTCAGCATCTGCTCGTAGGCCACCCTGGCAATGGCTTCCCGGCCGTGGCCGACGTTCGCGTGCCACAGGCCGGCCGGCGCATCGAGGAGCTCTGCGCCATCCGCCGTGATCACCGTGGCGCCGCGCCCGCCGACAATCGTGACCCTCTTCTCCAGAGCGGTCGGCATGTGCGCCTGTGCGTGCCAGAGCGAAGCTCCGGCCAGTGGCGTCGCGCTGGTCATGGTCTCTCCATCCCATGTTGCAGACTTTAGGATTGTTGACAATCTGAGGGTAAGGCTAACCCTCGTAGGCGGAACCCATGGAGGTGCTACCTCAGCGGAAGCGGTCCTTGGCCTTGTAATAGGCGCCGGCGAACGGCAGGAACCAGGCGGTCCCGTTGTAGAACGGCACCGGAACCTTCGGGAAGCCGAGGCCGCGGAGCGGGTTGGCCTCCGGGTGTCCGTCCATCACCTCGGCCATGCGCTGGCCCATGTAGGTGGCCATCTGTACGCCGTGCCCGCAGTACCCCATCGAGTAGTACAGACCGTCGGCCTCGCCGGCGTGCGGGATCCGGTCGTAGCTGAAGCCGACGTTGCCGCCCCACACGTAGTCGATCCGTACGTCGGACAGCCGCGGAAAGATCGTGGCCAGCTCGCGCTTGAGCACGTCGCCGGACTTCAGATCCGAGGCCGGGTTCGACGGGGCGAAGCGGGCCCGGCCGCCGAAGGCGAGACGGTTGTCCGGGGTGAGCCGGATGTAGTGGCCGATGTTCTTGGAATCGACCACCAGCCGGCGGTTGGGGATGAGCTCGCGAGCGAGGTCGTCGCCGAGCGGCTCGGTGACGATGATGAAGCTGCCGACATTGATGAGGCGCTTGCGGAACCAGGGCAACGACTTGTCGGTATAGGCGTCGGTGGCGGCCATCACCTGCCGGGCGTGGATGGTGCCGTGCAGGGTCTCGACCAGGAAGGTACCGTCGGCCTGGCGGGTGAGAGCGGTCGCGGCGTTGCGTTCGTGAATCTGGGCGCCGGCGCGCTCGGCGGCGTCAGCGAGACCATGGACGTACTTGCCCACGTGCAGCCCGGCACTGAGCGGGTCAAGCAGGGCGCCGTGGTAGTAGTCGGAGTCGAGTTCGGCACGCAGCTCGCTCTTGCTCAGCAGGATCGTGTCATGGCCGAAGTTGTCCGCCAGGTCACGCTGCTTGGCGCGCATCGCGTCGAAGTGCTGCGGTTTGTACGCGACCCCGAGCCGCCCGACGCGGTCGAAATCGCAGTCGATCCGCTCCTCGACCGTCAGTTCCTCGACCACGTCGACGGCCGTCCGGAAGGCGCCGTACAGCTCACGGGCACGCTCCTGGCCATAACGCCTCCGGGCCTCGTCGACGCCGATGGTGATGCCCTGCGTACACATGCTGCCGTTGCGGCCCGAGGCACCCGAGCCGATCTTGTCCTTCTCGACCAGGACGACCTGCGCACCTTTGCGGGCGGCGTGGTACGCGGTGGACAGGCCGGTGAGACCGCCGCCGATCACCACGACGTCGGCGTGGTCGGGCAGTGGCTTCCCACTTCGGTCCGGCAGCGGTGGCGCGGTGTCGAGCCAGTAAGGGATCTGCTTCATGACAGGGCTCCTGGTCAGCATCCGAGCAGGCCGGGCAACCCGGACAGGTCGGACAGCTCGTCGTACGGCTGGTAGTCGGTGCTGCCGGGGCGGCCGTACCGATTGATCCAGACCCGGCGCTTCAGGCCCAGGTCGCGGGTGGGGATGAGGTCGTACTCCCAGCCCTGGGCAGTGTGGATGACCTGGGCCGGGTCGACGCCCATGGTCTTGAAGGCGTACTCGAAGGTCTGGCGGTCCGGCTTGTAGGCGCCGGCCTGCTGGGCGGTGATGACGTAGTCGAACTCGACGCCGATGTTCTCGACGTTCCGCGCGATCATGTTGTCGTCGGTGTTGGAGATGATGGCGATCTCGTACTTGGTCTTCAGCGCGCGCAGCGCCTCCGGGACCTCAGGCCAGGGGCCGAAGGTGGGGACGGCCTCGACCAGGGCGTCGCCGTCAGACGTGCGGTACTCCAGGCCGTGCAGGCGCATGGCGTTGCGCAGGCTGGAGTGCAGGATCTCGTGGTACGGGCGGTAGGCCTCCAGGACTGCCTGGAACCGCATGACGCGGAAGTCGTCGAGAAACTCGTCGACGTCCAGGTTGTCCAGATCCAGCCGGTCCTCGATGACCTTCAGGGTCGTGGGGCCGAGCTCGAAGTCGATCAGGGTCGCATAGGCGTCGAAGGTGACGATCTCTCGCATGGTGTTCGTCCTCATTTCAGACCACCCGTTCGCCGGGGGTCACGATGGTGTCGAGTGCGGCCAGGTCGGCCACGGTGGGGCTCCACTCGGCCGCCGCCGCGTCGGCAGTGACCTGTTCGGGGGTCATGGCTCCGCAGATCACGGAGCCGACGGCAGGGAGGGCAGCGAGTCCGCCGACTGCGACCTGCAGCAGCGACAGGTCGCGCTCCGCGCCGTACGCCGAGAGTGCTTCGACCCGGTCGAGAGCGTTCTCGGTGAGCCAGCCGTGCCGCCAGGAGAGCCGGCTGCCCGTTGGTGGTTGCTCGCCTCGCCGGTACTTGCCGGTGAGCAGGCCATTGGCGAGGGGGTAATACGGCAGCAGGCCGACGTTTGCGCGAAGGCAGGCGGGGACGAGTTCGGTCTCCGCGCTGCGGTCGAGCAGGTGATAGCGGGCCTGCGTGCTGACGAAGGCATCGGTGAGCTGATCGGCGGGCACGTTGGAACAGCCGACGTAGCGAATCTTGCCTTCAGCAACCAGCTCGTGAAGTACGGCGACGGTCTCGTCGAGCGGGGTGACACCGTCCGGCTCGTGGTACTGGTACAGGTCGATCCACTCCGTGCCGAGCCTGCGCAGCGACTGCTCCAGAGCGTGCCGAATGTAGCGGCGGGCACCACGCGGGCCGAGCGCCCGGTCGTCATACATCTCCATGCCGAACTTCGTGGCGAGGACGACGCGGTCGCGATCCGCCTTGAGAGCGGCGCCGAGCAGTCGTTCGCCGTCACCACGCGAGCCACCCCCGTCGCCGTACCCGCCGTAGATGTCGGCAGTGTCGAACAGGTTGATGCCGGCGTCCAGGGCCGCATAGACCACCGCCCTGGTGCCGTCCTCGTCGAGGCGCGAGCCGACGTTGTTGCCGCCGAGCCCGACCACGGAGACCGCCGGCCCGCGAAGGCCGAGCCGCTGGTACCTCATGACCGGTTCCCGAACCCGATGCAGACGTTCTTGGTCTGGGTGTAGCTCGCCAGCGCGTCGAGACCTTTCTCCCGGCCCCAGCCGCTGTGCTTGTAGCCACCGAAAGGCAACTCGACCCCGGTACCGACACCGGTGGCGTTGATGTAGACCTGGCCTGCCTTGATGCCTTCGGCCACCCGCATCGCTTTGTCGATGTCGCGGGTCCAGACGTACGACGACAGACCGTACGGACTGTCGTTGGCGATGGCGACCGCCTCGTCGAGATCGTCGAACTCGAGCACGGTCACCACCGGGCCGAAGATCTCCTCGCGCGCGGTCCGGGCCTCGTTCGTCAGACCAGTCAGCACGGTCGGCTGGATGAAGTAGCCGTCGGCAAGCTCTGGATCTGCCGGAGCGCCGCCGCCCGCTCGGACCACCGCACCCTCCTCGCGCGCCAACTCGAGGTAGCCACGGACCCGGTCGCGTTGCCGAGCCGAGACGAGCGGACCCACGTCCGGATCCGATGAGCCCGGACCGAGCCGCAGCGCTGCGGCATGCGCCGCAAGCTTGTCGAGGAACTCCTCGGCGCCGCGCTGGACCAGCACCCGGGTGCCGGCCGAGCAGGTCTGCCCGGCGTTACCGAAGGCCGAGCCGGCGACCGCGGCGAGCGCCAGGTCGAAGTCGGCGTCGGCGAAGACGACGACGGGCGACTTGCCGCCGAGTTCCACCACCGAGGGCACCACGTTGGCGGCTGACGCCTGGGCCACCTTGATGCCGGTGGCCACCGACCCGGTGAAGGTGACCTGGTCGATGCCCGAGTGCCCGGCCAGCGCGGCGCCGGTGTCGCCGTCCCCAGGTACGACGTTCAGCACGCCTGGCGGCAGCCCGCAGTCCAGCGCGATGGCGGCGATCTCCAGCGGTGTCAGCGGCGCCTCGGGCGATGGCTTGAGCACCACCGTGCAGCCCGCGGCGAGCGCCGGTGCACTCCCCCGGGCTGTGTTCTGCAGGGGGTAGTTGAACGGGATGATCTGACCAGACACACCGATCGGCTCGCGCACCGTGTAGTCGAGCAGGCCGGGTCCGAGCGGAATCGTCGTACCGCCGAGCTTGTCGGTGATTCCGGCATAGAACTCGAAGTAACGCGCCGCCGCTTCGACGTCGGCCTTCGCCTGCTGCAGCGGCTTGCCGACGTCCAGGCTCTCCAGCCGGGCCAGCCGGTCGCTCTGGTCGCGGATCGCCATCGAGATCCGGTACAGCAGCCTGCCACGGTCCGCGGTCCGCATCCGCCCCCACTCGGGAGCGGTCAGGGCTCCGCGCGCGGCCGCGACCGCGTGGTCGACATCCACTGACCCGGCCAAGGCGACCTCGGCGATCGGGGTGCCGTGGGCTGGGTCGACAACGGTGAACGTGCGTCCATCGGCAGCAGGCACCTGCTTGCCGTCGATAAGAAGGAGGCGCGGTTCGCCGGTCATGGCCGGATCTCGCCTTCGACAGCGCCGAAGATCACGACCTCGTCGCCCGGCCGAACGGTCCGCAACCGCCGGACCCACAGCACGATGCCGTCCTGCGGCGCGTTGATCTCCTCGAGGGTGTTGCCGTAGTGGTCGACGACCTTCGCGATCGGGTCGCCGCCCTTGCAGGTCTCCCCCGGTCCGGCGTAGGCGACGAAGAAGCCGCCGGACGCCGAGCGGGCGAAGCTGCCGGTCACAGCGGTGTAGCGGTCGCGCAGCTCAGGTTCGCCGTCGACCATGCCGAGCTGGCGCATGATGTTGCGGACAGCAACGACGTGTAGCTCGACGTTCTCTTCGCGGTACGTACCGCCGCCGACCTCGATGGTGACGGCAGGCTTGCCCGCCGCGAGCGTCGGGTGGCGGACCGTGCCACCCCACTTGCCGCCCTTCCAGATCAGCTCGTGCCCTGCCGCCAGGCCGATACCGGTGGCCAAGTCCTCGTAGCCGCCCTGCACGATGGTGAGCGGGGCGATCTCACCGTACGTGCCGCCGGTGTGCAGGTCGACGAGCGCGTCGATGACGGGAACCACCTGCTCGACGAACGTGGCCGCCAGGCGCAGGGAGTACGAACCTTCGGGGTCGCCCGGGAAGATCCGGTTCAGGTTGAGGTGATCCAGGCCGCTGCTGCGGGCCGCGGCCTCGAACGCAGGGGTGTTCATGCAGGGAATCCCGACCAGTGTGCCGCGCAGGGTTGCGGGGTCGGTCTCGGCGACGACCCGGCGGACGGCTTCCTGTCCGTCGTACTCGTCGCCGTGCACGCCGGCGTCCACGCAGAGGACAGGGCCCGGCTCGGTGCCGTTGACAACGATCAACGGGATCCCCAGCTCCACGCCGTAGGTACTGGTGCCGACCGGGATCAGCCCTTCAGCTCGTTCACCGGGGGCGCAGGTCAGCGGACCGATGGAGTACATGGTTCGTCCTTTCGATGGTGTGGTCAACGGGTGAGCGCGTGCGAGGCTTCGTCGAGGGTGTCCGCGATGATGTCGGCGATCCGGTCGAGGAGCTCGCGATCGCTCACCAGTGGTGGTGCGATCTGCAAGATCGGCGCGGCTCGGTTGTAGACCCGGGCGAGCAGTCCGGCCTCGCGCAGCCGGCGCGGGATGAGGTCGGCGACCAGTGCGCTGCGGGCGGCCGCACTGAAACCGCCGTTCTCGGCGTCGCCGGCGAGTTCGAGCGCGTAGAAGAAGCCGGCACCTCGAACGTCGCCGACGATCGGCAGCGGACCGAGGTCCGCCATCCGCTTGCCCAGGTGGTCCTGCAGGTCGCGGACGTTGTCCAGGACCCGGTCGCGCTCGAAGATGTGCAGACTGCGGAGGGCGATCGCCGCACTGAGTGGATGCCCGCCGAACGTGTAGCCGTGATTGAGTACCGCGCCCGGCCGGTTGATCACCTCGGCGACCCGGGCGCCCACCAGGGTCGCCCCCATCGGCGCGTAGCCCGCGGTGATGCCCTTGGCAACGGTCACGATGTCCGGGCGGGCGTCGTACCGGTCACCGCCGAACCACTCGCCCAGCCGGCCGAACGCGGTGATCACCTCGTCCACGACCAGCAGGAAACCGTACCGATCGGCCAGCGCCCGCAGGCCCGGCCAATAGCCGTCCGGCGGGGTGATGCAGCCGCCTCGATTCTGCACCGGCTCGACGATCAGCATCGCGATCGTCTCCGGCCCCTCGGCGACGATCACCCCTTCCAGCTCCGCCAGCAGATGCCTGGTGAAGGCCGCGTCGTCGGCGAACTCGGACGGCTGCCCGACACGGCTGGTGTTCGACACGAACAACGTCTCGATCGCCGGTGGCCCGAACGGCTCCGTCAACCCGGGGTCGTCGGTCAGCGACAGTGCGCCGAGCGTCAGCCCGTGGTAGGCGCCGCGCCGGGAGATCGCCTTGGTACGGCGTGGCTCGCCGCGCAGCGCGTGATACTTCCGGGCGATCTTCCACGCGGCCTCGACCGCCTCCGCACCCCCGCTGGAGAAGAAGGTGTGCTCGACGTCCACCGGCGCGATCCCGGCCAGCCGCTCGGCCAGTTCGATGGCCGTCGGGTGCGCCGACGCGGACCACAACGGGCTGAAGCACAGCTCCCGCAGTTGCTCGGCGGCTGCGGTTGCGAACTCCTCGGCGTAGGAGTAGCCGAGCTGGCAGCAGTACAGGCCGGACAGGCCGTCGATGTAGCGGTTGCCGTCCACGTCGTCGACGTACGGCCCCTCCCCGCGCCGTACGACGAACAGGTTCTCGCCGTCGCGGCCGAGTGAGCCGTTGGCGGTCATGTTGAGCAGCAGGTTCCGCGTCATGCCGCGTCTCCTTCGGTCTTCGCCAGACCGGTGGTCGTCTCGACCGACAACAGACCGCTTTGGCGCCCGGAGCCGAGCCACCGCATCACTGCCACCAGCACGAGAGCCAGTACGGCGAAGGCGATGAGGACGGCGCTGATCGCGGTCACGGTCGGATCGATGTCGAACGCGAGCGAGTTGAACATCTGCACGGGCAGGGTCACGGTCGTCCCCGACGACAGGAACTGCGCGATGAAGAACTCGTCGAAGCTGGTGATGAACGAGAAGACGGCCGCGGCGACCATGCCTGGCGCGGCGAGCGGGAAAGTGATCCGCCGCGCGATGGTGAGCCGGCCGGCCCCCATGCTCGCCGCCGCGTCCTCGAGGCGTTCGTCGATGCCGCGGAACGTCGCGATCAGGATCATCACGGCGATCGGCGAGGCCAGCACGGTGTGGCCGAGGGCGATCGCGATCGGGCTGCCCAGCATCGCGGCGGGTTCGAACAGCAGGAACAGTCCGAGCGCGATGACCACCTGCGGGATCAGCAGGGGCCCGAGCACGAGTGCGTAGACGGCCGACCGAAGCGGCAGCTCGCTACGGGTCAGCGCTGTCGCCGCCGTGATCGCCAGAATCAGCGAGAACACGGTCGTGATGGACGCGACCAGCGCGCTCAACGACAACGCGGCCGGCCACCCACTGTCCTTCGCGAACACGGCCTGGTACCAGTTCAGAGTCCAGCCCTCGGGTGGGAACGCGCCGAAAGCATCCTTGCCGAAGGACGTGACGATGATGACGACGATCGGCAACACGAGGAAAAGCACGATCAAGGCCGCACCGACGCCGAGCGCGATCCGTCCGATCCGAGTACTGCGCAGGCCGATCACGACGCACTCCTCTTCTTGGCATTGGCGCCGAGTCGCCCGACGAGCTTCAGCAACACCAGCCCGGCGAAGGTGACGAGCAGCAGGACGACGCCTTGCGCTGCCGCACTGTTCCACTGGCTGTTCTTCATGACTTGCTGGTTGATCATCGCTGCGACCATGGTCTGCTTCGGGCCACCCATCAGTGCCGGCGTGATGTAGTAGCCGAGCGCAAGGATGAAGCTGAGCAGGGCCGCGCTGGCCAGGCCTGGGGCGATCAGCGGCAGATAGACCCGGCGGAAGATCACCAACCGTCCGGCCCCCATGCTGGCGGCCGCGGCAAGCAGACGCCGATCCACCCCACGCATCGCGCCGTACAGGACGAGCACGGTGTAGGGAAGCATCACCGAACTGGTGCCGATGATCACGCCGAGCTCGTTGTAGAGCAGCTGGAACGGTGCTCCCGGCACCCAGAGGTCGGTCAGCACCTGGTTCACCACGCCGTGTTCACCGAGCAGGATGATCCAGCCGTACGTCCGCACCAGAGCACTGATGAAATGCGGGACGACGACCACGAGCATGATCAGTCCCGCCCACAGCGGGCGCAACCGAGACACCGCGCTGGCCAGCACGAATCCGACCACGAGGCTGATCAGCGCCGTCTCGGCCGAGACTCGCAACGTGGTGAGCAACACGGTCAGGTTCGAGCCGCTGAGCGCATCGACGTACCAGTGCAGGGTCAGCGAACCGTTCGCGGCCTTGAGGCTCAGGAACAACGTGCTGAGGATCGGGAAGACGAACAACGCCAGCAGGTAGACGACGATCGGTGTCGCGTTCAGCAACCCGAGGCGGGTACGGCGGGTGCCCAAGAGGCGACGCTGCGGGGCCCGGGGCGCAGCGGCGATGGACGCAGTCATGGCTGACCTACCGCCCTTCGGTGCCGAAGAGGTTGACGTCCTGGGCATCCGCCTTGACACCGATCCGCTCGCCGGCGATCGGCGCCCACCCGGCCGGTGCCTCGATGCGCAGCAACGTGTCGAGGCCGGCAAGACGCAGGCCGACGCGGACGAGCGTGCCGACGTACGTGACCGTCTCGACGGTGCCCGTACAGAAGCCCTCGTCGGGCGGACACGCGCGGAGCCGGCCCGGCTGGATGGCAGCCTCCACCGCGGTGCCACGCGCGAAGGCGTGTGGTCGCGCCCTCAGCACGCCGCCGTGCGCCAGCCTGACCAGGGTGTGCTCGCCGGCGGTCTCCTCCACCTGACCAGGCAGGAAGTTCGCCGCACCGAGGAAGTCGGCGACGAACGGTGTCTTCGGCCGCTCGAACAGCTCGCGTGGCGTGCCGAACTGATCGATCCGCCCGTCGCGCATCACGGCGATCCGGTCGGACAGCACCAGCGCCTCCTCCTGGTCATGCGTCACGTAGATCACGGTCAGGCCCAGCTCGCGCTGGATCGCCTTGATCTCCACCTGGAGCTGGTCGCGCAGCTTCTTGTCCAGTGCGCCCAGCGGCTCGTCCATCAGGACCACGGGCGGCCGGTACACCAACGCGCGGCACAGCGCTACGCGCTGCTGCTGGCCGCCGGACAGCTCGCGCGGATAGCGGCCGCCGTACCCGGCCAGACCGACGATCTCCAGCGTCTCGCCGACACGTCGACGTACGTCGGCCTTCGACACCCCACGCAACTGCAGCGGGAACGCGATGTTCTCGCCGACGGTCATGTGCGGAAACAGCAGATACTGCTGGAAGACGAAGCCCAGATTCCGCTTCTGCGGGGCGAGCCTGGTCACGTCCCGATCGCCGACGGTGATGGTCCCGGAATCCGGCTCCGCGAAGCCGGCGATCATCATCAGGGTCGTCGTCTTGCCCGAGCCGGACGCGCCGAGGAAGGTGACGAACTCGCCGGCGGCGATCTCCATCGACGCCTCGTCGACGGCGACCACGTTCCCGTAGGTCTTGCGTAGCGACACGACGGACAGCGGCTTGCCGATCCCGGCCGGCGCCGGTGATCCGGCGGCGGTGGCAGGCGACTCGGCTACGGTGCGGATGTCAGACACGAGCCCACTCCAGCCAGCGCTTGTTGACGGCGCCCTCGTTCTTCAGCCACCACTCGGTATCCAGATCGAACCCCTGGTCGCGGTACTCCGGCGCGGACGCCAGGTTGGCGCGCACGTCGGCCGGCAGGCTGTCGAACGCCGCCGCGGAGACCGGGTTCGTGGGGTAGATCTTCGCCAGGCCGGCCTGGGTCTCAGGCCGCAAGGAGAAGTCGATGAGCTGGTACGCGGCGTCGAGGTTGGCGGCGCCCTTGGGGATGGCGTATCCCTGGCCTTGCCGGCGTGCGCCGGCGAACTGGTACGCCAACGGAACGCCTTGCTTGATCAGCGCACTGAGGCGGCCGTGCCAGCACGTGCCCAGCACCACTTCCTTGCGGCTGAGCAGCACGCCGGGGAGGTTGCCCGTGTCCCAGTACTTCCGCACGGACCCCTTGATCCGGTCCAGCGACTTGAACGCCCGGTCCACGTCGATCGGGTACAGCTTGTCCATCGGTACGCCGTCGGCGAGCAGCGCGAACTCCAACTCGGGCAGGTCGGCGTCCGGGTGTTGGAGCGAGCGGCTGCCGGGGAACGCCTTGGTGTCCCAGAAGTCCGGCCAGGAGCTCGGCTTCCTGCCGCCGAACTGGTCGGTGCGGTAGGCCATGACGCTGGCGTAGTACGCCTTGCCGACGGCGTGCTCGGTGACCATGTTGGCCGGGATGTTCGCCGCCTTGAAGCTCTTCAGCCGATCGAAGTCGAGCTTCTCGATCCCGTCGTCCCGGACGAACTTCAGGAAGTCCATCATCGAGTTGTCGATCAGGTCGAACTGCGGCCGGCCCTGCTTGATCTGGGCGAGCATCTGGGCGTACTGGACATTCACCACCTGGACCTGGATGCCGGTCTCCTTGGTGAAGGGCTCGTAGATGCCTTTCTGCAGTGCTTCGCCGTACGCCCCGCCACTGTTGCGCACGGCAAGGGTCTTCGTCGAACCGGCGGCGCCGTCGGCGCGGCTGGTACCGGAGCCGCAGGCCGTCAGGGCAGGTACGGCGGCGGCTGCTGACAATCCTGCGACGCCTTGCAGGAAGGACCGGCGCCCGATCACGGAATCTTTCATGACAACACCTCAGGTTCTGACGGGGTTTGGAGGGATTCGGCGGTTCGGTCCGGCGCTGCGGCCGTCGCGATCGCCGCGAGTTCGGTGCCTGGGACAACGGTGAGCCCGCGCATCCCGTAGAAGATCGTTCCGGACGCTGGAGCGCGGACCACATGTTCGTGACCGTCGGCCGGGTCGACGATGCGACCGATGACCTGGCCGTCGATCACCTCGTCGCCGGCGACGAACTCCGGGTACCAGAGACCGGTGGCGTCGGCGCTGACGTCTCCGGCCCATACCCATTCACGGCCACCCGTGGGCTGGACCCCGCTCTGGTCGAGGACGCCGACCCGGCGCAGGACCGCGGTCAGGCCGTCCACCAGTCCGCCGATCACGGCCGGGTCGCGCTCGCCGAGCTGGCCGGTCTCGACCAGGATGGCCGGGACGCCTTGGCGGACCGCGGCCGCATGGCTGTTCCCACCCTCGGCGTTCTGGCCGAAAATGATGTCCTCGATACCGACAGCACGCGCCATCGCGGCAGTCGTTGCATCAACCTCTGGGACACCGGTGAGACGGACACCGACGAAGTGCCGGAGAGTCTGGTCGATCCCGCCGGAGTGCAGGTCGACGTAGGCGTCCGCGCCATCGATCAGCTGCGCGAAGAGCCAGGCGGCCATCCGCTCGGTGGGGCTACCGTGGGGGTCGCCGGGGAAGACGCGGTTGATGTTCACCCCGTCGATCGAGGAAACGTTGAGGCGTCCCCGGTACGCGGCCAGCGGGTTCGCGACGATGCAGATGAGCACCTGTCCGCGCACCTCCTCGGCGTCCAGCTGGGATGCGAGCCGGTGGGCGGCGTCCACACCGGTGAACTCGCCGCCGTGCACACCCGCGGTGATCACCACGCGCGGCCCCGGCCGCGCGCCGGCCACCAGGGCGAGTGGTACGTCTACGGTCAAGGTGCCGAGATCTGCAGGCACGATGCCACGTACCGTGGTGCCCGGCTCGGCCCGCAGCTGGCCGAGGCTCAGCGGCCGCGCCTGGCCGGCGTTCTTTGTCGTCGTCATGTCGTCCTCAGTGCTGTCAGGCCGCGACGCGGTCAACGGTGGAGATGAAGTCGATCGGCTGGGGCGATGAGCCGGTCAGTGCGAGATCGGCGGCGATATCGCCCATGGCCGGCGAGAGCTTGAAGCCGTGGCCGGAGAATCCGGCGAGCAGTACGACGTTGTCGTTGCCCCGGCCTGGCAGCGGGCCGACCAGGGGGCGGCTGCTCTCGGTGTAGCCCTCCATGAAGACCGACAGGCGAATCGGGTCTGGGTGCAGGTCGGGGAGGTAGCGCCCGAGGAGGTCGGTGAAGGTCTCCAGCTCCGCGGGCTCCACGGTGCGTTTCAGCTGGTTGGGATCGCCCACCGGCTGATGCAATGCGCGAGACAGGCCGAGCTTGACCGAGACACCGTCCGGCGATGGGAGGCCGTAACAGTGCGTGGGTGCTGTGCGAATGAACGCGGGCCGCTCCTCGCCGTGCCACGCGTTGGTAGTGGGTACGTACCAGGCGTTGATCAGCCGGCGGATCTCCACCTCCCACGGCAGGTCTGGCAGCAAGTCGTTGACCCACGGGCCAACCGTGACCACAGCCGCGTCGAAGCGCTCGCTGCCGTGGTCGGTGTGGATCGCGACGCCGTCTCCGGACGGGACGATCTCGCGGACCGGTGTGTAGCGCTCGATCCGCGCGCCGAGTTGTTCGGCCCGCAGCGCCGCCGACTGGATGGTCAGCTCGGGCCGGATGAACCCGGCGTGCCGGTCGAGCACCGCCGCGTCGCCGTCCTCGATGCGGAACTGCGGGAAACGCTTCGCGAGCTGTTCAGCATCGAGGATCTCGTGATCGAGTCCGTGCTCGGCGATCGAGTCCAGGACGGTCCGCATCTGCTGGTGCTTCGTCGGCCCCATCAGCAGACAGCCGGTCAACCGGCGCAGCTCGCGACCGGTCTCTTCCTGGAGCCTGTCCCACAAGGCATCGGCGTGCCGCAGCAGCGGAACGTAGCGCGAGTCCTCGAAGTGCGCACTGCGGAAGATCCTGCTCTCACCGCCGGCGGCACTGCGGTCGTGGCCCGGGGCGAAACGGTCATACCCAACGACCTCGGCTCCACGGGCCGCCAGCCGCCAGGCGGCCTGGCTGCCCATCGTTCCGACGCCGACGACGGCGACGCGCTTCTTCGCAGACACGGTTTTCCTCTCGTCGCGCTGGACGGATGACGGCGTCCGGCGGGGGGATGTCTCTCGGGATGGGCCGTTGATGACGGCTTGTCGGACTCGCACCGCCGGGGATGTTCGCGGTGGGTCTTGCGCGATCCATGCCACATTGTGGTACGGTGTGCTGGAATCTGGCACAACCTTCGCAGGGGCTCGACAGCGAGTCAAGAGGTGCCCGCGAAGAAAACATCTGACGTAACAGGGGAAACCTGATGGAAATGAAGAGCGTGACCCGATCGCTGCGGATCCTCGAGGCGGTCGCTCAGCACCAACCGGTGACCGTCGGCGAACTGACCAAGCTCTTCGGGCTGCCCAAATCCACCGTGCAGCGCACCCTGATCACCCTCAACGAAGCCGGCTGGCTGCGGGCCAACCGCAAAGACACCACCCGCTGGGAGATAGGCGTCCGCGTCCTCGCCGTACGGCCGGCCGCGCTCCAGGGATCGAGCCTGTTCGCGGCCGCGCGAGAGCCGATGATCCGGCTCCGGGACAAGGTCAACGAGACCATCCACCTGTCGGTGCCTGATGCCCTTCAATGCATGGTCGTGGTCGACCGGGTCGACTGCGACCACGCCGTACGGACGTATCACGAGATCGGCGACACCTCGCCGCTGCACGCCACCGCAACGGGACGGGCCGTCCTCGCCAACCTGCCCGCAGCCGATGTCGACGAGCTCATCGACCGAGGCCTGGACAGCTACAGCGAGTCGACGCTGACAGATCCGTCCGAACTACGCACCGAGCTCAAGCGGGTGCGGGCCAACGGATACTCCGTGAACCGCAACCAGTACCGCCCGGACGTGTGCGCCATTGCCGCCCCCATCCTGGACACCGACGGCACTCCCCTGGCCGCGGTGGCCATCTCGATGCCCGACTCCCGCTACGACCCGGCCAAGGAGCGCGAACTCGGCCGACTCGTCACCGACACGGCCGCCGACGTCACCGCCCGCCGACTCGGTGCGTAGACAGCTGCTGCCGCCACCACGCCGTGGCCGGGGTCTACCAGCAGGTGTAGTCCGTGGAGGGGATTCAACGGCAACCAGCAATCATCATCAGCGGTTACGGGAATGGCCGGCCTCGTCCGGGTCTAGGACGACGCGTGTGGTCAACGTGCGTGTTCCTCCTCGGACACACTCTCCACACGCCGGGCAGGCGTAATGACGACTTTCAGCCATCCGCGTTCGATGGTCATAGTCGAAGCTCAGACGCAACGCCTGGGTGCGGCGCCGAGTTCCCTCCGTAACAGGTACTGCAGACCCTCCCAGCGTGACGACGCCCGCGCGTGGCGTGGATCGTGTGAGCATCAAGGACGACGTGTGGGAGTTCCTGACCAGTCGGCGCGCGCAGGTCTTCACCAGCACCGGTCGCGTCCTCAGTGCCCGGGTCTACCCGACTACCCCGCCTCCCTGGAGAATCGACGCACCGCCAACGGCGCGGTCGGGTAGCGGCTGAGCCGAACCCGCCCCACTCCCGGAGACCAGCATGATCCGCCACATCGGGCGGTCACGGGCCATCGGCGTCTCGGTGGCGTCGGCGACAAGGCCCCACAGATCGGGCAGGCCGTCCGACGTACGGCGTATGACGTGCGACGACCAGTCGATGTCGTCGACCTCCACCCAACGGGGACGTCGCCAGTACGACGATCGCGCAAGTCGCTGGCGGAACCGCGGCAGCCTCACGAGTTCGTTCCGTACCACCTCACGCACCTGATCCACCGACAGCTGTTCGTCGCCCGTCGGCTCGAACACCACCAGACCGCCGACATGCTGCGGCGCTCCCGCGGTCTCGACATGCAGGAAGAACGCGTCCGCCGACTGTACGACGTTCCTCATTGATCCTCCCGCACACCGGCCGCGAGCGTCCGACTCCATCAACCTGCTGCCGAAGATCGGCATCGTCCTCTACCAGTGACCTCCGGCGGCCAGACAACGAGCCGGCTGAGCCGGACGCGATCGGCGTCGGCTCAGGTCAGTGGCTCGACTCGGTAGTCGCCGCCATCCTCGATCAGCAACACGCCTTCCCCTTTGCCCAGCGACGGGATCACCTGGCAGGCGAGTCCGAGTACGGCGGCCTCGTTGGTCGGGCTGTGCCCCACGACGAGTGCCCGTCCGCCCTCCGGCAGTCCATCCACTACCTGTCGCAACACCCACCCCAGGAGCCATGACTCCCGCTCGACGAGATCCGGGTCGATCGCCCGCATGGCCTCGACATCCGCACCCTTCCCGCTGCCTTGGCCGCCGCCCGCCACCGATCCTCCACCGAGGATCGCAACCCGGGCGCCTCCGTGATCGGTATCTCGTCCTGATCGGCCGAGCTGCGCAGGATCTCCAGCATCTGGGTGCAGCGTGCCGCACCGGTGGACACGAACGCCGCGTACGGCGGATGCAGCCGACCGCTGATCGCCTCAGCATCCGCTACTCCGCGGGGTGTGAGGCGATCGCCGTCGTTGTCGGTGTGCCGACGCAGCTCGACGTACCGCACATGGCCAGTGTGCGCCACAGGTTGTCTGAGCGCGGCCCGATGGATGATCGCCGGCCGATCGCATCCCCGCTTCTCGCGCACCGCTCAGCAACAGAGGGGCCACGCCGCCACCGGACGTGATTTTGCGTCAGCGAAGAGTGATCATGGACGTATCTAGGGATGTGAGGGTTGTGGCAGCGGATCTGCGCCCCGGAATCAGGGCCGGCCTCGGGCTCGGCGGGCTCGCGCTCGTCGTTGTCGGGGTACTCCTCGCCTTCCGCGGCGCCAGCGATCTCACCGCGCTCGGAGCATTGCTCGTGGGCGCGGTCGTGGCTGTTACAGCCGTGAGCGGGCGGCTGCCCAAGGAGGTCGGGCTGCAACGCGTCACCTTCGGCGCCGACGATCGCAGCGCTCAGGCCTACCGGGAGGCCCTGTACGACGCAGTCCGGCAAGCACTTCCCGAGATCGACCCGCCTACCCGGGACAAGGACTGGCATCCCCGACGGCCGACGTACTGGGTGGACGAACTCCAGCTCCGGGTTGTCATTCGATGGGCGCGCGATCGGTCGGTCCACCTCGATGTCTCGACGGTCGAGTCAGACCTTTCCGGGACGCGCGACGCCGTCGCGGTACTGCTCATCACGAACGTCGACGAGATCGACGACCTCATCGCCGCAGCCCGGTCGAGGGCGGGTGAACGGGCCGCCGTCGTCCGTTGGCGGTCGACCGAGGACAACCCCACCCTCCGGTACACCGCCCGCGGCCTCGGCGCATCGGACGGCCAATCATCCTGACCGGCCGCTGCCGCTGCCGCTGCCGCTGCGCCGCCTGTTCTGTTTGGTCGGTGAGAAGGCCGTCGTCGTGTTCTCGAAGGACCGCGGAGCGGCCGGTTGCCTCGAGCAATGGCGGCGGGCTCACAACAGGCCGACGAGCTCGCTGGTGTTGGGAGGACGTGTAGGACTCCCCCAACCCAACTCAGTAGGCCCGGTTGGCCGCGTTACCATCGACGGGTGAGCATCCGCCTCCTTACCGGGCCGCGCTGACAGATTCCAGTCAGTGCGGCGAGCCCTCGTGAACTACGAGGGCTCTTTTCGTATCCGGACCCGACCAAGGAGCGACGACGATGAGCGACGTAGTCGACGGGACCACGCAGACACCGACGGCTGGTATCCCTTTGCATCGCTACACCGCGGCGCTGGCGAGGCGGATCGAGACGGCCTGGCAGGAGCGGTGGGAGCGGGAGGGCACCTTCCATGCCGCCAACCCGACCGGGCCGCTGTCCGACGGGTTCGACGAGGTCGCCGGCCGGCCGCGCCGCTACGTGCTGGACATGTTCCCGTACCCGAGCGGCGATGGGCTGCACGTCGGCCACCCGCTGGGCTACATCGGTACAGACGTCTATGCCCGTTACCTGCGGATGTCCGGGGCCAATGTGCTGCACACGATGGGCTTCGACGCGTTCGGCCTGCCCGCCGAGCAGTACGCGGTGGAGACCGGGCAACACCCCCGAGACACCACCGAGGCCAACATCCGGACCTACCGGCGGCAACTGCGCCGGCTGGGCCTGGGCCACGACCCGCGCCGCAGCGTCGCCACCACGGACGTCGATTTCTACCACTGGACCCAATGGATCTTCCTGCAGATCTTCGACGCGTGGTACGACCCGGGCGCGCGAAAGGCCCGCCCGGTCGCCGATCTCCGGACCGACTTGGACGCCCGGGTCCGGGAGCCGGCCGAGGGCACCAACCCGTTCGGCCGGCCGTGGCCCGAGCTGTCCGCAGTCGAGCGCCGGCACGTGGTGGACGCACACCGGCTGGCGTACCGGTCGGATGCGGTCGTCAACTGGTGCCCCGGCCTGGGCACCGTGCTGGCCAACGAGGAGGTCACCCCCGACGGCCGTAGCGAGCGCGGAAACTTCCCGGTCTACCGGCGGCCGCTGACTCAGTGGATGCTGCGGATCACCGCGTTCGCGGACCGGCTGATCGACGACCTGGACTCCGTCGACTGGCCGGAGTCGGTGGCCCAGATGCAGCGCAACTGGATCGGCCGATCCAGCGGCGCGCGGGTCAGCTTCGGCTCGCCCGGTGGCGACGTCGAGGTCTTCACCACCCGGCCGGACACATTGTTCGGCGCCACCTACTTGGTTCTCGCCCCGGAGCACCCGCTGGTGGACGAGGTCACGGCCGACCGGTGGCCGGACGACGTACGTCCGGAGTGGACCGGTGGCGCCCCGACGCCGGCCGAGGCCGTAGCGGAGTACCGCGAGGCAGCCTCGCAGCGCTCAGACCTGGAGCGGCAGACCGAGGGCCGGGACAAAACCGGCGTCTTCACCGGGTCATCCGTGCTGAACCCAGTCAACGGGGAGCAGGTGCCGATCTTCGTCGCCGACTACGTACTGATGGGGTATGGCAGCGGCGCGATCATGGCGGTGCCCGCGCACGACCAGCGCGACCTGGAGTTCGCACAGAAGTTCCACCTGCCGGTCGTCAAGGTGGTCGAGCCGCCGGCCGAGTGGAACGAGCGGCACCGGATCGGCCCGCACACCCCGCCGGCCGAGTGGCCGGAGGCGTACGCCGGTGACGGCGTCCTAGTCGCCTCTGCGAATGCCGAGGTCTCGCTGAACGGGCTTGGCAAGGAGGAGGCGAAGGCCCGGATCATAGCCTGGCTGCAGGTGCAGGGCCGGGGCGAGGTGGCGATCACGTACAAGCTGCGGGACTGGCTGTTCAGCCGACAGCGGTACTGGGGCGAGCCGTTCCCGATCGTTTACGACGAGCACGGGCTGCCGGTACCGCTGCCCGAGTCGATGCTGCCGGTCGAGTTGCCTGAGATGACGGACTTCTCACCGCGTACGTACGACGGCCCGGACGCGGCCGACTCAGAACCGGAGCCGCCGCTGTCCCGGCTGGCGGACTGGGTCGAGGTCGAGCTGGACCTGGGCGACGGGCTGAAGAAGTACCACCGCGAGACCAACACGATGCCGCAGTGGGCCGGTTCCTGCTGGTACGAGATCCGCTACCTGGACCCGGCCAACCACGACCGCTTCGTCGACCCGGAGGTCGAGCGGTACTGGATGGGGCCGAACGCCGACAATCCGACCGGCGGCGCCGACCTGTACGTCGGCGGCGTCGAGCACGCCGTACTGCACCTGCTGTACGCACGCTTCTGGCAGAAGGTCCTGTACGACCTGGGGCACGTGTCGGCGTCCGAGCCGTTCGCCCGGCTGTTCAACCAGGGCTACATCCAGGCCGCCGCGTACACCGACGAGCGCGGCTTCTACGTGCCGGCGGCGCAGGTCACCGAGGTCGACGGCAGCTTCACCTACGAGGGCCGGCCGGTCACCCGCGAGTTCGGCAAGATGGGCAAGAGCCTGAAGAACTCCGTCGCCCCGGATGAGATGTACGCCGAGTACGGCGCGGACACGCTGCGACTGTACGAGATGTTCACCGGGCCGCTGGAGCAGTCCCGGCCATGGGACAACAAGGCGGTCATCGGGGTCCACCGGCTACTGCAGCGGGTCTGGCGCAACGTCGTCGACGAGGCGACCGGTTCGCCACGGGTGTCTGCGGACGCTGTCGACGAGGAGACCCGACGGCAGCTGCACCGGACCATCGCGGCCGTACGCGAGGGCATGGAGACACTGCGCTTCAACACCGCGATCGCCCGCATCACCGAGCTGAACAACCACCTGACCGCGCGATGGGGCGCGACCGGAGGAGCACCACGGGAGGTCGTCGAGCCACTGCTGCTGATGCTGGCGCCCCTGGCGCCACACGTCGCCGAGGAGCTCTGGTCGCGGCTGGGGCATGCAGAGTCGCTGGCGTGGGAGACCTTCCCGGTCGCCGACCCGACGCTGCTCGCGACCGAGACAGTCGAGATCGCGGTGCAGGTGAACGGCAAAGTGCGGGCGACGACCTTGGTGCCCGCCGATGCCGACAAAGCGAGCACCGAGGCGCTGGTCCTGGCCGACGCTCTCGTGGTCCGCGTGCTCGCCGGCGTCCAGGTTCAGCGGGTCATCGTGGTGCCCGGGCGGCTGGTCAACATCGTCACCGGATAACCACGGTCGGCCCGAGATGGCTGGTGTGGAAAGCCGAGTCCGGACCGGGCTCGACAAACCGGCTGATCGAGGATGTGCTCGTGCCCGGGCAGGATCCGCGCGTAGTCTCGGGGGATGTGATTCGTGCTCAGGGGGAGGAAAATGAGCCAGCCAGCGACCCACTCCGAACATCCCGACCACATCGATGCCGCCGTACTGAAGATCGCCGGTGTCGTCGTGTTGGGCGCGATCATGTCGATCCTCGACATCACCGTGGTCAACGTCGCCTTGCCGACCTTCCAGGACGAGTTCGGCACGCCCGACAACCCGGTCACCTACTCCCACGTCGCCTGGACGGTCACCGCGTACACGCTCGCGCTCGCGACCGTGATTCCGCTGACCGGATGGGCGGCTGACCGGTTCGGCACCAAGCGGCTCTACATGACCGCGATCTTCCTCTTCACCGCCGGGTCCGCCCTGTGTGCCACCGCGTCGACCATCAACATGCTCATCGGCTTCCGCGTCCTGCAGGGACTGGGCGGCGGCATGCTGATGCCGCTCGGCATGACCATCATGACCCGCGCCGCGGGGCCACACCGGATGGGACGGCTGATGGCCATCCTCGGGGTGCCCATGCTGCTCGGCCCGATCCTCGGACCGATCCTGGGCGGCTGGCTGATCCAGGTGGCGAGCTGGCACTGGATCTTCCTCATCAACGTACCGCTCGGCGTCATCGCCCTCGTCTACGCCTGGTTCGCGCTGGCCAAGGACAGCCCAGAGCGGTCGGAGTCGCTCGACGTCGTCGGAGTGGCGCTGATGTCCCCCGGTCTCGCCTTGTTCCTCTTCGGCGTATCCTCCCTGCCCGCCGAGAACGGCGACTTCACCGCCCCACGGGTATGGGTCTCGATGCTGGCCGGGGTGCTGCTGATGGCGGCGTTCGTCTGGCACTCGTTCCGGCCGGAGCACCCCTTGCTCGACCTCCGGCTGTTCCGCAACCGCAACCTCACCGTCTCGATCGTCACGATGTTCCTGTTCGCCGCGGCGTTCTTCGGCGGGCTGCTCCTGGTGCCCACCTACTTCCAGCAGATCCGCGGCGAGTCCACGCTGCAGGCAGGTCTCCTGGTGGCGCCGCAGGGACTCGGCGCCATGGTGACCATGCCGATCGCCGGGAGACTCGTGGACAAGGTGCCGGTGGGCCGGATCGTGCCCGTCGGGCTCATCCTGATCGTCGTTGGCATGTTCGGCCTGACCCAGCTCACGGCGACGACGCCGTACCCCCTGATCATCGGCATGCTGGTCGTGATGGGCTTCGGGATGGGCGCCACGATGATGCCGTTGTTCACCTCGGCGCTGAAGACGCTCTCCCGCCCTCAGGTCGCGCGCGGCTCCACCCTGCTGAACATCACCCAGCAGATCGCCTCATCCTGCGGCGTCGCGACGATGTCAGTCATCCTCACCAATCAGCTCAACAACTCGCCGATCATCCCCGGCACGCAAAACGTCCCCGGGCTGGGCGAAGGCCTCCGCGAGACCCAGGCGGCCATCCTGTCCAACACTCAGCCGGAGAACCTCGCCCCGCTCCATATCGACCCCGCCGCGATCGCGCGCGGGCTGGTCGACGCCGCCGCGGCGTTCGCACACACCTTCTGGGTCGCCTGGGTGCTTGTAGCCCTCACCTTGGTGCCGGCCCTCATGCTCCCCCGCAAACGCGAGAAGGCACGCCTCGTCGACGAGGGCGCGCCACCCGCGGTGATCGACTGACCGCGGCGCCGGATCGAACCCCGCAGCGGTGACGCAGCCAGTCCCCGATCGAGAGCCCGGGCCAGGTCTCCCAGCCGAGCGAGCGTTCCACCGGTAGTACGTCGTGTTCTCCAATCGCTGGGTCTGAAACTATCGGGCTGGGCCAGGCCACCCTCATCGGGCGGAGGATTCCCCATAGGTAGCCGCCATTTCGTGCCACGGGTGATGCCACGCAGCTCGATCCCACGGTGCATTCAAGTTCATGCGCTGCTGAGGCATCTGCCGCGCGGAAGCTGGGCCTCGCCCGGGTCTACCAGTGCGGCGTCGAGGGTCTCGGCGAGCCGCTCCGCCGCGGCGGCGGTGACCGCCCGCCCCAAGCTGGCAGCGTCGGACTTCGCCAGGTTGACGAGGCGCTGAACCATCCGCATGCCGACGTGGTGTGAGCCGCTTCAGCCAGGCACGATCGGCCGGTCAGGTGGCGCCTTGTAGGTCGTCGCCGAACTCGGCCAGTTCCGCGATCTGATCCAGTGCGATCCGCACCAGCCCGATTCGCACCAGCCCGATTCGCCAACCACACTGCGATCGTCGGTTAGCGCAGACAGGTGCAGGCGGGCGACCTGCTGTGTGTTGCTGGTTCGCACTCTTGCCTGCTCGCGGCCGGGCTCTTCAGTTGGTAGAGCGAGATTGGCTCGTCCGCCCCGGTCGGGGTCAGATGGCCACAGTGCCACTACCGACGGTCGCCCGCGTGGCGACCGTCGGGTGTGGTGGCTACGGCTTGAAAGCGCGCTCAGGATTCGTCGGTGAAGGTTCCGCCGAAGATATCGGAGTTGCCGAAGGTCGCCGGGCAGTCATTGTTCGGGCCTGGGCGCAGCTCCGTGGAGTGCGTGGCCGGCAGTTCGGCTGCCGCGTCTTGGTCCTCCTTCTGGTCTCCCACAATGGGTTCAGTGGTGCCGGCCAGGACGTCCTCGACGAACGCCTGACGGTAGGTGTTGATGGCGGGACAGACGGCTCCGTTGCGCATGTCGTTCCAGACCGCGGAGCCGTAGTCCCGTGTGGCGACGGCGTAGTTGTAGTCGCCGAGGAACTCCGAGGTCAGGCTGTTGGCGCTGGACGCGCGCCCGTCGCCTACTGCGCCACGCAACACTGTCGTAAACGCGCCGACGGTGTGCGCGGTCCCGGTGATGTCGGCGTGCCGGACCACGCCCAGCACCCGGCGCGCCGAGGTCGTGTCGTTGCGCCACGGATCGAGCCAGGCGTTGTAGACCAGCCACGCGTCAGTGCCGTCAGGCGAGATCGCCACCGCCGGGAAGTTCGCTCGGTCACTGCCCTCGCTGACTACCACCTTGGCCGAGTAGGTGCCGCCGCCGTTGGTCGAGCTCACCAGGAACGCCTTCTCGAGGTTGGTTCCCTGACTGTCGTCGGACCAGGTGAGCAGGATCTGGTCGGTGGCGTCCGCACCGGTCGGCGCACCGTTGGCGATGTCGAACGACGGGAAGGTGTTGGTCCGGGCGCCCGCGATGCCGTCGATGGTGAATCGGCCCTGCGCGGGGTCGAACTGCCCGATTCCGCCCAGCCCCGAGACCACAGCCCTGGGGCGCTCGAAATTCTGGCCACCGTTGAAGGACCGGGTCTGGAAGAACACACCCTGGCGCGTTCGGATGTCGGTACCGACCCACACCACGTAGACCACACCTTGGCTGTCGGTCCGAATCGCACAGCCCTGCCGGCCGCCCGTCTGGTTGTTGTTCGTCGCCGCGGACAGCTGGCGCGTGGTCCACGTGTCACCCCCGTCGGTGGAACGAGCGAACAGCACCGGTTCGGCTCCGGCGGCCCCGCGGAACCCGACGTTACAGACGTAGGCGTTCCCGAAGTGAGGGCTGCTCTCGGCGTTGTCGGCCCAGATCTGTTCCTTGTCACTGAACAGGGCCTGGTTCTGCCTGGTCACGACCACCGGGTCCATCCAGGCGTCGTTGTCACCGGCGATGGCGCCCGCCAGGTCATCGGTGCGGGACACCGCGATGGCGGCATCGCCGGGAAAACCGGGATTGCCCGGGAAGTTCGTGGCGATGTTCGCGTAGTACAGCCGCTGCCCGTTGGACCAGGAGAAGTTCCCGGCGGCGTCGGGAACCGGACCGAAGACCAGTTCGGGGTCGCCGTTGGAAACCATGCCGTTGACGTCGTAGTTGGGCAGCGTGCCGATCGGGCCGTTGGGATCAGGCACGCAGCCGGTGTCGCCGGCCGGGGGTTGGCCAGGCGCGACGTCGGGAGCGCCGAGGCAGGACGGTGCGACGCGCGCCGAGAAGCCGGTGTACGTCGGTTGCGTCCACGTGCGGCCGGAGTCGGTCGAGAATTGGATGCCGGACAGGCCCACGCCCGGAGTGAAGGGGCAGGTGCGGTCATCGCCGGCGTTACACGCCTCCATGTCGACGTTGTCATTGGCCCCCGCCGCGAGAATCGCGGGGTTGACCGGGTTCACGGCCAGACCCGGCTCGTTCTGCTTGTTCTGGGAGAACAGCAAGTCATTGCTGCCCACGGTGACTTCCGTCGACCCGCCAGGTGTGATCGGCGCGGCCTGGGCCGGCGTTGGGAGAAGTAGTGCTGCGAATGCCACGGCGACCGTCGCGGCGACGTTGATCCTGCGCATGACGCTCCTCCAGCTAGATGGATCGTTCAGCGCGGCGCGCCCGGCTGCCCCGAGCACCGGCCAGGTGGTCGCAACCTCACAGTTTTGTACGCTCGAGCAGCCCCGGCAAGGGGAGCCGCGGCCAGCGGCCGGGCCGATCCGAGAGTTATGGCGGCAGAAGCTGGACGGTCAGGGGGAGTTACTCATCCTTATCAACGGATGATCACGTGCATGGTCGCTCCTCAGGTGGTCTGCGGGCTCCGAGGCCTGTCGCACGGTTGAGGTGCTCGCCGCAGCCGAGCGGTGGCTACTCACGCTCGTGGCGCTGCAGCCAAGCGTCACGTGGGCCCACGTGGTCTGGCTGC
>NZ_JBSFBL010000055.1:0-51223 GCF_053592935.1 Kribbella sp. NPDC002412 | reverse complement strand
CGCCGGAGTGGTCGGCCCACCGCCGACCGGTGGGCCGAGTCCGACGCACCTGATGCTGTCCGGCGCGGCCGCCGAGCAGGCCGCCGGGCTGTGGGCCGGGACCGCGGTCACGCCCATGGTGGTCGGCGCCGAACCAGGTGCGGCCAGCGCGGCCAAGTCGTCGTACGCGCTCTACAACAAGGGCAAGGCGGCGCTGGCCGTCCTCGCCTTTCAGTTGGCCGAGAAGCACGGCGTGACCGAGGCCCTGACCGCACAGCAGGTCCGCGGCGACGCCGGCTCGCTGAGCGACCCGGCTCTGCCCGATCAGCTCCGCCGCGTCGCCTGGCGCTGGGGTCCGGAGTTCGACGAGCTCGCGGAGACCCTGGACGAGGCCGGGCTCGAAGGCGACGCGGCCCGAGCGCTCCGCCAGGTCTGGACCAAGCTCACGTAGCCGGCGGGCCGTAGTCCCGGTAGACGTACGGCGGGATGCGCTCGATCACGCCCTGCATCGCCTCCAGGCGGGCCAGCACGTCGCGGACGACGAACGAGTTGTCGCCCCAGGAGACCAGCGCGTTGCCGGCGACCTGCCACTCCAGGCCGCCGTTGAACAGCATCCACTCCATCATCCGCGGCGTCAGGACCGCCGAGGCGAACCGGTCGTCCGCGCAGTCGACCCTGAACCTGTCGTTGAACGCCTGGTTCTCGAACTCCTGGTCACCGCCGGCGAGCCGCTGGAAAGCCGATTCCTTGGTCAGCGTCAGCGGTGGGAGCGGGACCGGCAGGTTGAGAGCGACCAGGTGCGCGATCCGCCGCTGGGGCTGACCGTTCGCCCCGCCGGTCGAGAAGGCGTAGTCCAGCACGCACATCCCGCGGCCGCGGAACTCCCCGGCGAACATCTCCCCGGGCTCGCCGTACGTGAACAACCGCGCGGCGACGTCGGTCAGCCACGGGTTGGGCGGCGCCAGGGTCCAGCCGGACTGCGCCGCCTCCGCCGCCCGCCGCCGCAGGGCCGCCGAGCCCTTGTTGTGGATCACGACGATCGACACGATCAGCAGCGTGATCAGCAGAAAGACGAACAGCAGGAGGAGCACCGGGGCCGCGAGCACGCGTGCACGCTAGCGAACCGCCGGGCCACCGAATTCCGGTATAGCCCGCTGGGGAAAATTCACCGTCCGGGCCCTCGTTTGCGCAGCCGAGGAACGGATTTCCTGTCCGGGCGGGGTGGTGGGTAGACTGTTTTGGTTGCCTCGGCGAGGGACGCCCCCCGAGAACTGTTGGGCGCGGCTCCGTGATCGACGCGGTGGTTCGTTGCCTGACGCCTTCTCCGGGGTCACAAGGCGCCCGCTGAGGCCGCAGCCGAGTTCCACCTAGACAACAGATCACCGCAACGCACTGAGGAGTTCATCTCGTGGCCGAGGTCAAGATCCAAGCCGAATCGCGCACGGAGTTCGGCAAGGGTGCTGCCCGCCGAATCCGCCGGGACAACAAGGTTCCCGCAGTCCTGTACGGCCACGGCAGTGACCCGGTGCACATCACGCTGCCCGGTCACGACACCATGCTGGCCCTGAAGACCGCCAACGCCCTGCTGCTGATCGAGGTCGCCGGTGGCGAGAGCCACCTGGCGCTGCCGAAGCAGGTTCAGCGCGACCCGCTGAAGGGCTTCATCGAGCACGTCGACCTGGTGATCGTGAAGCGCGGCGAGAAGGTCCAGGTGGACATCGCCGTTCACGTCGAGGGCGAGGCCGTCAGCGACACCCTGGTCGTGCTGGAGCACCCGACCATCCTGGTCGAGGCCGAGGCGACCCACATTCCGGACGGCGTCACCGTCTCCGTCGAGGGCCTCGAGGTCGGCGCGCAGGTGCACGCCTCCGACATCCAGCTGCCGAGCGGCACCACCCTGGCCATCGAGCCGGACACCCTCATCGTGAACGTGACCGCCCAGCAGACCGCCGAGCAGCTCGAGGCCGAGCTGTCCGACGCCGAGGCCGAGGCCGGGATCGAGCGGGACGAGAAGACCGAGGAGGCTCCGGCCGAGGAGCCGGTGGCCGCCGCCGCGGAGTAGTCTCCTCAGCGCAGCAGAACCTTCAGGAGGGCCGGGATCCGTGGCGGACGACGTGTGGTTGGTCGTCGGACTGGGGAATCCCGGCCCTTCCTATGCCCGCACCCGGCACAACGTCGGCCACCTGGTCGCCGACGAGCTGGCCGCGCGTGCCGGCGGCAAGTGGAAGCAGCACAAGCAGGTCCGGGCCGAGGTGATCGAGACCCGGATCAGCGGCATCCGGACCGTGCTGGCCAAGCCGCGCTCGTACATGAACGAGTCCGGCGGCCCGGTGTCCGGGCTGCTGAAGTTCTTCAAGATCGAGCCCACCGGCCTGGTCGTGGTGCACGACGAGCTGGACATCGACTTCGGCGTGCTGCGGGCCAAGTTCGGCGGCGGCGACAACGGCCACAACGGGCTGAAGTCGCTGCGGAAGTCGCTTGGCACCGGTGAGTACTATCGAGTCCGGTTCGGTGTGGGTCGTCCGCCGGGCCGGCAGAACCCCGCCGACTTCGTCCTGAACGAGTTCTCCTCGACCGAGCGCAAGGACCTGCCGTTCGCGGTGGACCGTACGGCGGACGCGGTCGAGTCACTGCTGACCGACGGCCTCGAAGCAACCCAAGGGAAGTACAACTCGTGAAACTGGGCGGCCTGGTAGACACCCTGGTCACCGATCCGGTGGTGGCCGAGGCCGTTCGCGACGCCAAGACCGACACCGTCACCACTCTCGACCTGAGCGCGCCCGGCCCGATCCGCCCGGTCCTGCTCGCGGCGCTGGCCTCCGAGCAGAACGGCGCCGACCGGCCGGTGCTCGCGGTCACCGCGACCTTCCGCGAGGCCGAGGAGCTCACCGAGGCCTTGCAGTGCCTGGTGGACCCGGCGACCGTCGCGTACTACCCGGCCTGGGAGACGCTGCCGCACGAGCGGCTCTCGCCCCGGTCCGACACAGTCGGCCGACGGCTCGCCGTACTGCGCCGTCTGGTGCACCCGGACCCGTCGGACGAGACGACCGGGCCGATCAAGATCCTGGTCGCGCCGGTGCGATCCGTGCTGCAGCCGCAGGTCGCCGGCCTGGCCGACCTCAAGCCGGTGCAGCTGCACGTCGGCGACACGGTCGAGCTCGAGGAAGTCGTCGAGGCGCTCGCCGGGGCGGCGTACCACCGGGTCGACCTGGTCGAGCGCCGCGGTGAGTTCGCGGTCCGCGGCGGCATCATCGACGTGTTCCCGCCGACCGAGGAGCACCCGCTGCGGGTCGACTTCTTCGGCGACGACGTCGAGGAGATCCGGTACTTCGCGGTCGCCGACCAGCGCTCGCTGGAGATCGCCGAGCACGGCCTGTGGGCTCCGCCGTGCCGCGAGCTGCTGCTGACCGACGAGGTGCGGTCGCGCGCCGCCGTACTGGCGAAGGAGCACCCGGAGCTCGCCGAGCTGTTCGAGAAGCTGGCTGAAGGCCATGCCGTCGAGGGCATGGAGTCGCTGGCGCCGGTGCTGGTCGACGAAATGGAGCTGCTGGTCGACCTGATGCCGGCCGGCACGCACGTCGTCGTCAGCGACCCGGAGCGCGTGCGCGCTCGGGCGCACGACCTGGTCGCGACCAGCCAGGAGTTCCTGGAGGCGTCCTGGGCGGCCGCTGCCGGTGGTGGCGAGGCGCCGATCGACCTGGGCGCGGCGGCGTACATGTCACTCGGCGATGTCCGGTCGCATGCGCTGAGCAACGGCCTGGCCTGGTGGAGCATGTCGCCGTTCGCGGCGGCGCCCACGGACGGCCCGGAGCTGCGCGACTCGATGGGTGAGCGGGTCGCTTTCGACATCGACACCGAGGCCGGCGCGGTCCGGACCCGGGCCATCGCGGCGCACGAGGTCGACCCGTACCGCGGTGAGACCGCGGCCGCGGTCGAGGACATCCGTGGCTGGCTGCGGGACGGCTGGCGCGTCGTCTGCGTCACCGAGGGCCACGGTCCGGCGCAGCGCCTGGCCGAGGTGTTCTCCGAGGCCGAGCTGCCGGCCCGTGCGGTCGAAGGGATCGAGCAGATCCCCGAGCCGGGCGTCGTCCTGATCTCGCAGGGCCAGCTCGACCACGGGTTCATTGCCGACGGCATCAAGCTCGCGGTGCTCACCGAGAACGACCTCGCCGGTCAGCGGTCGGCGGCCGAACGCCGTTCGCAGCAACGGATGCCGAGCCGGCGGAAGAAGACCATCGACCCGCTCGAGCTGCAGCCCGGCGACTTCGTCGTGCACGAGCAGCACGGCGTCGGCCGGTACGTCGAGATGATGCAGCGGACCGTCGGCAGCGGGGCGCAGAAGGCCACCCGCGAGTACGTCGTCATCGAGTTCGCCCCGGGCAAGCGCGGCCAGCCCGGCGACCGCCTGTACGTGCCGACCGACCAGCTCGACCAGGTCACCCGGTACGTCGGCGGCGAGCAGCCGACCCTGGACAAGATGGGCGGCGCCGACTGGGCCAAGCGCAAGGGCCGCGCCCGCAAGGCGGTCCGGCAGATCGCCGGCGAGCTGATCAAGCTGTACGCCGCCCGCCAGGCGACCAAGGGGCACGCGTTCGCCGTCGACACCCCGTGGCAGCGCGAGCTCGAGGACGCGTTCCCGTTCGTGGAGACGCCGGACCAGCTGGCCACCATCGACGATGTGAAGCGCGACATGGAGCGCGTCATCCCGATGGACCGGATCGTCTGCGGCGACGTCGGCTACGGCAAGACCGAGATCGCCGTCCGGGCCGCCTTCAAGGCCGTGCAGGACGGCAAGCAGGTCGCCGTACTCGTGCCGACGACGCTGCTGGTCCAGCAGCACTACGCGACCTTCGCCGAGCGGTACGCCGCCTTCCCGGTGAACGTGGCGCCGCTGTCGCGGTTCCAGACCGACAAGGAGGCCAAGGCCGCCATGGACGGGCTGGCCGACGGGACCGTGGACGTCGTGATCGGCACCCACCGGCTGCTGTCCGGCGAGGTGCAGTTCAAGGACCTCGGCCTGGTGATCGTCGACGAGGAGCAGCGGTTCGGCGTCGAGCACAAGGAGCAGCTGAAGCGGTTGCGGACGGCGGTCGACGTACTGACGATGTCGGCGACGCCGATCCCGCGGACGCTGGAGATGTCGATCACCGGCATCCGGGAGATGTCCACGATCGCCACCCCGCCGGAGGAGCGGCACCCGGTGCTGACCTTCGTCGGCGCCTACGAGGAAGGCCAGATCACCGCCGCGATCCGGCGCGAGCTGCTCCGCGAGGGGCAGGTCTTCGTCGTGCACAACCGGGTGAACACGATCGAGAAGGCGGCCGCCCGGATCCGCCAGCTGGTCCCCGAGGCGCGGGTGAGCGTCGCGCACGGCCAGATGAACGAGCACACGCTCGAGCAGGTCATCCAGGACTTCTGGGAGAAGCGCTCCGACGTGATCGTCTGCACGACGATCGTCGAGTCCGGGATCGACATCTCGAACGCGAACACGATGATCGTCGAGCGCTCCGACCTGCTCGGCCTGTCCCAGCTGCACCAGCTCCGCGGCCGCGTCGGCCGGGGCCGGGAGCGCGCGTACGCGTACTTCTTCTTCCCGCCGGAGAAGCCGCTGACCGAGACCGCCCACGACCGGCTGGCCACCATCGCCCAGCACGCCGACCTCGGCGGCGGTATGGCGGTCGCGATGAAGGACCTGGAGATCCGCGGCGCGGGCAACCTGCTCGGCGGCGAGCAGTCCGGGCACATCGCCGACGTCGGCTTCGACCTGTACGTCCGGCTGGTCGGCGAGGCGGTCGCGGAGTACCGCGGCGACACCCAGGCCGAGGAGCCCGAGGTCAAGATCGAGCTGCCGATCGACGCGCACCTGCCGCACGACTACATCCCGTCGCAGCGGCTGCGGCTGGAGATGTACCAGCGGCTGGCCGCCGTACGCGACGAGGACGGTATCGCCGAGCTGGTCGAGGAGCTGCACGACCGGTACGGCGACATCCCGCAGCCGGTGCTGAACCTGGTCGAGGTGGCGAAGTTCCGCAATCACGCCCGCCGGGCGGGGCTGCACGACGTGACGCTGCAGGGCAACCTGATCCGGTTCGGGCCGGTCGAGCTGCCCGACTCGAAGGTGCTGCGGCTGAACAGGCTGTACCCGAAGAGTCTGGTCAAGCCGCAACTGCGTACCATCCTGGTGCCGAGACCTGCCACCCGGCCGGTCGCCGGCCAGCCGCTCCGCGACCAGGAGCTGCTGCAGTGGTGCACCCGGCTGATCGACGACGTGATCGCCGAGCCGGTCGGGGCCTCGGTGTAGTTTCGACGGACAGAGCGAGGAGACTTTCGGTGAGCAGAGGGCGACGGCTTCGGGCCATCGGTGCGGCAGTGGCGTCGGTGCTGCTGGTCGGCGGCTGCGCGGCGGGCACGCACCCGGGTGCGGCGGCCGTGGTCGGCAAGACCGAGATCACCGTCGGCGACGTCGACGAGACCTCGCGTGCGGTCAGCTCGGCGCTCGGCCAGCAGTTCAGCACCGCGGTGGCGCTGAGCGAGCTGGTGAACAACGCGCTGGTGTCGCAGGTCAGCCGGCAGCGGTCGATCAGCGTCAGCGATGCCGAGACGGCCGAGGCGGCCAAGCTGGTGGTCAACGACCCGACCGCGTTCGCGAAGTTCGAGGCGGACCCGGTGGCGCGCGGCTTCCTGCACCAGGTGGCCGCGTCCGCGGTCGCCACCATCAAGCTGGGCGGTGGCAGCGGCGTCAAGGACCCGAACGTGCAGCAGGCGCAGCAGGCCGGGATCCAGCTGGTCAAGGAAGCCTCCAAGGACATGAAGGTCGAGATCTCGCCGCGCTTCGGCCAGTGGACCGACGGGGCGATCGACAACAAGGTCTCCGGCTCGCTGTCCGAGGAGTCCGCCCAGGCCAAGGCCAAGCGCGAAGCCGCCGAGAACGCCCAGCAGGGCCAGGGCTGAGGCCACTGCATGCCTGGTGACACCACGGGCGGCGCAATCAAGGTCGTCCTGACCAGCCCCCGAGTAGCCCCAGGCCTCCTGACTCACGCAGCCTGGCAAGCCTTCGCCGGCGCCGACAGCATCGGCGCGGCCGACCTGCGGCCGGATGTGCAGGCCTTGGTTGGCTCCGGTCTTGTGGTCACACAAGTTGATGGTGGAGTTGCCGAGCACTGGGCCTGGCTCAGCGACGCGGCGGCTGCGGGTCGCCAGGTTGCCTGGCTGGTCGGGGAGGACGGCGAGCCCGGCCTGCTGCGGGTGGTGGCTGATCAGGTGAGTCGCGAGCCGCGGCCGCCGTACGCCGTGGAGATCCTGCACGGCTCGTACGACGTACCGGGCGCGCGGCTGATCGACCTCGTGCGGGTGATGGACCGGCTGCGCCGGAACTGCCCGTGGGACCAGGAGCAGACCCACGAGAGCCTGGCGAAGTACCTGCTCGAGGAGACCTACGAGACCCTCGAAGCCATCGACACCGGCGACCGCGCCCACCTCCGCGAGGAGCTCGGCGACCTCCTCCTCCAGGTCGCCTTCCACTCCCGCATCGCCGAGGAGCACCCGGACGAGGGCTACTCGATCGACGACGTGGCCGGCGACATCGTCGAGAAACTGATCCGCCGCCACCCGCACGTGTTCGGCACGGTCGACGCAGCCGACGCCGCCGCCGTCGAGGCGAACTGGGAGACCATCAAGGCCGCGGAGAAGCAGCGCACCTCGGTCCTCGAAGGCATTCCGAGCGCCCTCCCGGCTCTTGCACTCGCCGACAAGGTGCTCGGCCGCGCCGCCAAGCTCCTGCCGGCCGACGTCCAGCCGACCGAGCCCACGGACGACACCGAGCGGATCGGTCAGGAGCTCCTGGCGCTGGTCCGCGAGTCCCGCACGCTGGGCGTCGACGCCGAGCAGGCCCTGCGCACCACCATTCACCACCTGGCCCAGGAGATCCGCACGGCCGAATCCGCCGGCTGAAAACCCCGTGCGAGCCCGGCTGCCGAGCTGGCAGGGTGTGGCGGGTGGAGATTGCCGAGCTGCTCGCGGAGCGCTGGTCCCGGAAGCCGACGAGCGTCGCGCAGTTGCCCGGCGGGATGGGGTCGACGACATGGCTCGCTGAAGGCGATGGCTGGCGAGTTGTCGTCAAGGCGGTCGGCGCGCGTGACGAGGGCTTCGGGCCCGGGCTCGAACTTGCGGCCCGGCTTGCCGACGCTGGGTTCGTGACCGGCCGGCCGGTGCCCAGCAACGCGCGACGCCTGGTCGAGGCAGACGACGACCGATTGGTCGGCGTCCTCGAGTTCGTCGACGGCGTGCCGCTGACGGACGCAGATGCCGCCGCGGTCGGCGAGATGCTGGGGCGGGTCCATCAGGCGAGCCGGACGGCCGCGGGCGAGGTCGCCGACTGGCTTCGGTTCCTGCAGTTCTTCGAGCCGTGGCTGGACCTCGAGGAGTGGATCCGGCCGGCCGTCGAGGGCGCGATGGACGGCGTACGGCGGCTCGGTCAGCTGACCTGGGGTGGGTTGCACGGGGACCCGTCGCCCGAGGCGTTCATGCGCCAGGCCGACGGCACCATCGCGTTGATCGACTGGGGTGCGGCGATGCACGGGCCGGTCCTGTACGACCTGGCCTCCGCCGTCATGTACGTCGGCGGGCCCGATGTCGTCGTACCGGCGTACCTGCAGGCGCGACCGGAGTTGCGGGGTGAGGTCGAGGGCGGACTCGACGCGTTTCTGCAGGTCCGGTACGCCCTCCAGGCCGGGTATTTCGCGTGGCGGTGTTCAAAGGACATCCGCACCGGGATCGCCGACCCGGCCGAGAACCGTAAGGGGCTCGCGGACGCCCGGCGTGGCTTCGGCGTCTAGGTCGCGGCGGATCGCGGCCTCGGTGGCGGGCCAGTTCTTGAACAGGTAGCGGTGCGGCACCACCGGCGTGATGGCGGCGATCACGTCCGGCTTGTCGTCGACGAAGTACGTGATGCCGAGGTCGGCGCAGTGGATCGCCTTCTGCGGTCGCTGAAGGCAGAAGCGGACGTTGCCCTCGGCAATCCCGGTCAGCTCGAAGAAGCGGTGGTGCCGCAACCACTCCAGCGACCGCTGCTGCACCCGCGGCCCGCACTTCGAGACCAGCCAGGTGTCCGCGAACAACGGCACCAGCCGCGCGATCGCCTCGAAAGCCCCCGGCACGGCGGGGGTCCGCAGCATGGCCGCGGTGTCGCCGGAGAAGAACGACGTGTCACCGGTCCCCGAGGATCCGTCGATGATCACCCGGCCGATGTCGATTCCCAATCTGTTCATGTCACCAGGCTGACCGCGCCAGCTCTTCAGCAGAACTAATAATCATCCGGCCAGCTATAGTTTCTGTCGATGGAACTGGTCGCGGAGGATCTGGAAGCGTTCGCGGTGTTCGCGCAGCACCGGAACTTCACCCGCGCGGCCGAGGAGCTGCACGTCAGCCAGCCCGCCCTCCACACCCGCATCCGCAAACTCGAAGGACGCCTCGGCAGGCCGCTCTACGCCAAACAGGGCCGGATCCTGCAGCTCACCGAGGCCGGCGAGCGGTTGGCCGCGTTTCGCGAACGACACCCGCGACCGGGCCGCCGACTTCCTCGACACCCTGGACGCCGCCCCGCCGCGGCCGCTCGTCCTCATCGCGGGATCGGGCAGCTACCTCTATCTGCTCGGCGATCCCATCCGCCGCTACCTGGCGAAGGGCCGCGAACTGCGGCTGCAGACCGGTGACGCCGCCGAGACCCTCCAGGCGGTGCGCGAGGGCGCGGCCGATCTCGGAGTCACCGCGCTCACCGTGCCGCCCGACGACCTCGAGTGCACGCTGCTGGCGCAGTACCCGCAGACCCTGATCACGCGGTCGGATCACCGCTTGGCCGACCGGCGGAGCGTGCGGCTGAAGGAGCTGCAGGACGAGGCGCTCGTCGTACCGCCGAAGGGGCGTCCGCATCGGCAGCAGCTGGAGCGGAGCATGCTGGACCAAGGCATCCGGTGGTCCGTCGCGGTGGAGGCGGAGGGGTGGGAACTGCTGGTCCACTTCGTCCGTCTAGGAGTAGGTCCGGCCGTGGTCAACGGGTCCGTTCGTACGACGGGCGCCGTACGGAAGATCCCGGTCAAGGACCTGCCGCCGGTGCGGTACTACGTCGTCACGCGAGCCGACCGTGGCGACCGGGTGGAGGAGCTGAAGGGGATGCTGCTGTGAGCAGGGACAGCCGGAGGATCTCCAGGCTGCTCAGGCACACAGCAGGTGAGCGCGGCCTCACGATGAGTGCGGACGGCTGGGCCGCGATCTCCGACGTCCTGCATCTGCTGGGGATGGAGCGCGCAGATCTCGACGCGGCCGTCGAGCTGAACGACAAGCAGCGGCTGCAGGTCGACGGCGAGCGGATCCGGGCGTGTCAGGGGCACTCGCTCGACGGGATGCCGGTGACCCGTGAAGCCTTGGAGAACAGTTGGGAACGGGTGTACCCCGACCACCTGCTCTGGCACGGGACGCAGCGGCAAGCCCTGGCCGCGATCCGGCGGGACGGCTTGCTGCCGGGACGGCGTACTCATGTCCATCTGGCGCCGTCCAAGGACAGTCATGTCGGCCGGCGATCGGCTGTGGAAGTCTTGCTGGGTGTGGATCCCGGCAATCTCGCCGTCTATCGGGCTCCCAACGGAGTGTTACTGACCCGCTTCGTGCCACCGGATGCGATTGTGGAGGCCGACCCTGACCAGGGCGGTGGGTTCGGCTAGGCGAGGACACAGTCCACCTGCCCGCTGGTCTGCCAGCTAGGCTCAGAACCGATTCGTCATCGAGAACTTGGGAGTCAATGTGGCCACCATCGAGGCCGTCGGCGCCCGCGAGATCCTCGACTCGCGCGGCAACCCCACTGTCGAGGTCGAGGTTCTCCTCGACGACGACACCGTCGCCCGGGCCGCAGTGCCGTCGGGCGCGTCCACCGGCCAGTTCGAGGCCGTCGAGCTCCGCGACGGCGACAAGGCCCGGTACGGCGGCAAGGGTGTCCAGAAGGCCGTCACGGCCATCCTGGAGGACATCGACAAGGAGATCGTCGGGTACGACGTCCACGAGCAGCGGCTGATCGACCAGGCCCTCCTCGATCTGGACGGCACCCCGAACAAGGCCAAGCTGGGCGCGAACGCCATCCTCGGCGTCAGCCTCGCCGTCGCCAAGGCGGCCGCGGACTCGGCCGGCCTGCCGCTGTTCCGCTACGTCGGCGGCCCGAACGCGCACGTCCTGCCGGTGCCGATGATGAACATCCTCAACGGCGGCGCGCACGCGGACAGCAACGTCGACGTGCAGGAGTTCATGATCGCCCCGATCGGCGCGCCGACGTACGCCGAGGCCGTCATGCAGGGCGCCGGCGTCTACCACGCGCTGAAGGCGGTGCTGAAGGAGCGCGGCCTGTCCACCGGCCTCGGCGACGAGGGCGGTTTCGCGCCGAACCTGGCCAGCAACCGCGAGGCGCTGGACCTGATCGTGATCGCGATCGAGAAGGCCGGCCTGCAGCTCGGCACCGACATCGCGCTGGCGATGGACGTGGCCGCGAGCGAGTTCCACACCGACGGCGTCTACGCGTTCGAGGGCGGCAAGAAGTCGGCCGACGAGATGATCGCGTACTACGCCGACCTGGTCGCGTCGTACCCGATCGTCTCGATCGAGGACCCGCTGAACGAGGAGGACTGGGACGGCTGGAAGGCCATCACCACCGAGCTCGGGGCCAAGACCCAGCTCGTCGGCGACGACCTGTTCGTCACCAACGTCGAGCGGCTGCAGCGCGGCATCACCGAGAAGGCCGCGAACTCGCTGCTGGTGAAGGTGAACCAGATCGGCTCGCTGACCGAGACCCTGGACGCGGTCGACCTGGCCCACCGCAGCGGCTTCACCTGCATGATGAGCCACCGCTCCGGCGAGACCGAGGACACCACCATCGCCGACCTCGCGGTCGCGACGAACTGCGGCCAGATCAAGTCCGGCGCCCCGGCCCGGTCCGACCGGACCGCGAAGTACAACCAGCTGCTCCGGATCGAGGAGGAGCTCGACGACGCGGCGAAGTACGCCGGCCGCTCGGCCTTCCCGCGGTTCAAGGGCTGACCTGACGTGCCGCCCCGTCGGGAATCCGGTTCGCGCCCCGGCTCGCGTCCGTCGAGCCGTACCCAGTCGCGTCCACCGGCCCGGCGGGGCGACCAGCCCAAACGCCGTACGACAGGAACCACGCCCGGTCCGGCCCGGACCCGCGGCTCCCGCAACCTCACCGGCCGGGCGGCCGTCGTGCTGCTCGTCCTCGGCGCGCTGATCGTGTCGTACGCGCAGAGCCTGCGGGTGTGGTTCGACCAGCACCAGCAGATCACCGCGCTGCAGCAGGAGATCCGCGACCGGGAGAAGCGGGTCGCCGAGCTGAACGACGAGATCGCCCGCTGGGACGACGACGCGTACGTGAAGGCGCAGGCGCGGCAGCGGCTCGGCTGGGTGATGCCGGGCGAGGTCGGCTACCGGGTGATCGGCGCGGACGGCAAGCCGGTCGGCGCGCCGCCGGAGCCCGCGGCCCCCTCGGACGGTACGGCGGAACCGGAGAAGCCGACCTGGTACACCAAGCTGTGGGGGAGTGTCGAGGGCGCCGGCAAGCCCACGACCCCGGTGAGGCCGACCCCGGCCAAGCCGACCCCGAAACCCATCCTCACCCCGTCGCCGAAGGCAACCCGTTGAGCGTCAGCCCAGAAGACATCGAGGCGATCGGCAAGCAGCTCGGCCGGACCCCACGCGGGATCCGCTCGATCGCCCACCGCTGCACCTGCGGCCTCCCCGACGTGGTCGAAACCGAGCCGCGGTTGCCGGACGGCACCCCGTTCCCCACCACGTACTACGTGACCTGCCCCCGCCTCGCCTCCGCCATCGGCACCCTCGAGGCGGAGGGCCTGATGAAGGAGATGACCGAACGCCTGGCCTCGGACGAGGACCTGGCCAAGTCGTACCGCGCGGCTCACGACTCCTACCTGGCCCACCGCGAATCCATCGAACACGTAGAAGAAATCGCCGGCATCTCAGCCGGCGGCATGCCCACCCGAGTCAAATGCCTCCACGTCCTAGCCGGCCACTCCCTGGCCACCGGCCCCGGCACCAACCCCCTAGGCGACGAAACCCTAGAAGCCCTAGAAGACTGGGGCCGCCGAGGCCCGTGTGTCTGAGCGGGTCGCCGCGATCGACTGCGGCACAAACTCTCTTCGCCTTTTGATCGCCGACCTCGTCGATGGTGAGCTTCACGAGGTGGATCGGCGGATGACGATCGTGCGGCTCGGGCAGGGGGTGGATGCGACTGGTGCTTTCGCGGCTGAGGCGTTGGAGCGGGTGTTTGCGGCTTCTGATGAGTTTGCCGGGGTGATTCAGGCGGCGGGGGCGGCGCGGACCCGGTTTGTGGCGACGTCGGCGGCGCGGGATGTGAGCAACCGGGACGAGTTCTTCGCGGGGATCTCCCAGCGCTTCGGCGTCGAGCCCGACATCATCTCCGGCGCCGAGGAAGCCGAGCTCACCTTCCGCGGCGCGACCGAAGCCCTCGACGTCCCAGGCCCGTACCTGGTGGCCGACATCGGCGGCGGCTCCACAGAATTGGTCCTCGGCGACACCTCCGGCGTGCTCGCAGCCGAATCCCTCGACATCGGCTCGGTCCGCCTCACCGAACGCCACGTCAGATCCGACCCAATTACCCCCGCCGAGCTCGCCGCCATCACCAAAGACGTGGACGCCCTGCTCGACGCCACCTCAGTGCCGATCAACCAGGCAAGAACGCTGGTAGGCGTCGCCGGCACCGTCACCACAGTCGCCGCCGTCGCGTTCAACCTTCCCGAGTACGACCGCTCGCGCATCCACCACGCCCGCATCTCCGGAGCAGACCTCCGCGCCACCACCGCCTGGCTGACGGACTCCGCCCGCGCCGAGCGTTCCGCCGTACGGTCGATTCACCCCGGACGCGTGGACGTGATCGGCGCCGGAGCGCTCATCCTGCAGCGGCTGTACGACCGGATGGCCGTGGACGAGGTGCTGGTGTCCGAGCACGACATCCTGGACGGCGTCGCACTCTCCATCGCCTAGCGGACGCGGATCCCGTCCAACGCGATCGCCAGCACCCGATCGCGCTGCGCCTCGTCGACGAAACTCCCAGCGGTCAGCCCGCTGACCATCCGCAGTACGTCGTCGAAGTTCACGTCGGCGCGGGCGTCGCCGGACTTCTGCGCCTGCTCGAACAACGGTGTGCCGGCCGCGTACATCGCCTCGCGGGCCGCCTTGAAGCTCTCCGACTCGCGGTTCAGCGACTCCCAGATCGCCCGCTTGGTCGCGGCGTACCCGACGAACCGGCGCAGCCAGGTGGTCAGCGCCTCCCACGGCGGCAGGCCCGCGACCTCCTCCGCGGCGATGCACAGCTCCTCGATCTCGCCGAAGTAGACCGCGTTGAGCAGGTCCTGCCGGGTCGGGAAGTTGCGGTAGAGCGTGCCGATGCCGACCCCGGCCTGGCGAGCGATCTCCTCGAGCGACGCCTCGACGCCCTTGGCCGCGAACGCGTCCCGGGCGGCGGCGAGCAGCGCGTCGAAGTTCCGCCGCGCGTCGGCCCGCTGCGGGCGCCGTACGTCGACCTGCAACGCCGGCCTGGTCTGATCCACACTGCACCCTATCGACTTGGAACCGGAGGCATGCCTCCGTTATAGTGGAGGCATACCTCGACTTTACCAGGCCGGGGATTCGCACGCCGCGCTCGCGGCGGACGCACACCTCTTCGAAGGACTTCTGCATGCCTGGAAATGGCACTTCCGCACGGCTCACGCTGGCCGTGCTGGCGACCGTCGTGGCCGCGTTCTCGATGTTGCAGTCGCTGGTCAGCCCGGCCCTCCCGGTCATCCAGCGCGACCTGGGTACGACGGCGAGCACCGTCACCTGGGTGTTCACCGCACTGCTCCTGTCGGTCTCGGTGGCGACCCCACTGCTCGGCCGGATCGGTGACATGGTCGGCAAGGAACGCACCCTGCTGATCGCCTTGGCTGCGCTCGCGGTCGGCTGCCTGATCGCAGCGGTCGCCCCGAACATCGGCGTACTGATCGGAGGCCGGGTGGTGCAGGGCCTCGGCGGGGCGGTGTTCCCGTTGGCGTTCGGCATCATCCGGGACGAGTTCCCGTCCGAGCGGGTGCCGTCGGTGGTCGGCGTACTGTCCGCTGTCATCGCGGTCGGCGGCGGGCTCGGGATCGTGCTGGCCGGCCCGATCGTCGAGGCGCTCGGGTGGCGCTGGCTGTTCTGGATCCCGCTGGTCGTGATCACCGTGGCCGGTGTGCTGGTTCGCTTCTGCATTCCGAAGTCGCCGCAGCGCGTGCCGGGCCGGATCGACTGGCTGGCGGCCGCGTTGCTGTCGGGTTGGCTCGTCGCCCTGCTGCTGCCGTTGAGCGCCGGCCGGTCCTGGGGCTGGAGCTCATTGTTGACAATCGGATTGTTTGCGGCGGCCGCCGTACTGCTGGTCGCGTGGATCACCGTCGAGCTCCGGTCGCGGAACCCGTTGATCGACATGCGGATGATGCGGCTGCCGGCGGTCTGGACGACGAACCTGGTGGCGCTGCTGTTCGGTGCTGCGATGTTCGCGGTGTACGCGTTCGTGCCGCAGTTCATGCAGATCCCGACGGTCGCCGGGTTCGGGTTCGGCTCGAGTGTCACCCAGGCCGGGCTGCTGATGCTGCCGATGCTGGTGACGATGGCGATCAGCGGTTCGCTGAGCGGGCCGATCGCGCCGTGGTTCAGCGTCAAGGCGCAGGTGGTGTGGGGCTCGGCGCTCAGTCTGGTCGCGTCCGTGGCCTTCGCCGAGTTCCACGACCGGCCGTGGCAGGTGGCACTGTCGACCGCGCTGTTCGGCCTCGGACTCGGGTTGGCCTACGCGTCGATGACCAGCCTGATCGTGCAGAACGTGCCGCGCGAGCAGACCGGCGCCGCAACCGGCATGAACGCCAACATCCGCACCATCGGCGGTTCGATCGGTACGGCGATTGCCAGCTCGATCATCACGGGTCACCTGCAAGCCAGCGGGCTCCCCGCCGAGTCCGGCTTCACCGACACGTTCCTTCTCCTGGCTGCCTTCTGCGCGGTCGCCGTACTGCTGGCGTTGGCGATCCCGGCCGCCCGCCGGGCGCAGCATGCTGCTCCCGCCGAGCCCGTCCTAGAGGAGCTTGTCAGCTGACTCGAGAATGCGGTCCCAGGGCAACGATCGCCCGTCCTCGGACCGCGGCTCGAGCAACTCCCACTCCACCAGCACGACGCCCGCCGACCTGAGGGCGTCCAGGTGACCGGCCCACGCGGGATGCCTCGCGTGGGCCGCGTTCACCCTGGGGAAGATGCGGCCGTGGCTCGTCTGGTCGCCGAGGGTGCGACCGCACCGGCTCGACTCCGCCGGCTGCCGATGCGACGACTCCTACGACGCTCATGACTTTAGTCTGAGGGGATGAAGCTGCCGCATCCGTTGACGGGCGAGTTGTTCGAGAGCCCGGTCCCGCCCGGTACGGGGTGGCCGGACGATCCCGCCGTACGACGTACTCCGGTGGCGGCCGACGCTGCAGCGGTGGAGCGGCTGGCACGGACGGATGATCTGGCCGAGCTCGAGGCGCGCGTGTCGGTGTGCCGCGCCTGCCCGCGGTTGGTGGAGTGGCGGGAAGACGTTGCCTTAGGCAAGCGGAAGTCGTTCGCGGACCAGCCCTACTGGGGCCGCCCGATCGCCGGCTGGGGCGCCGCCGAGCCACGGATCCTGATCGCCGGCCTCGCCCCGGCGGCGCACGGCGGCAACCGTACTGGCCGCGTCTTCACCGGCGACCGCTCCGGCGACTGGCTGTTCGCCGCCCTCCACCGCGTCGGCCTCGCCAACCAGCCCACCAGCGAACACGCCGGCGACGGCCTCCATCTCATCGCCACCCGCATGATCGCCGCCGTCCGCTGCGCCCCACCCGCGAACAAACCCACCCCCACCGAACGCGACACCTGCGCCCCCTGGTTCCGCCGCGAACTCGAGCTCGCCCTCCCCACCACCCGAGCCATCATCTGCCTGGGCAAGTTCGGCTACGACGCCCTCCTGACCGCCCTGGCCGCAACCGGCGCTCCCGTCCCCAAACCCCGCCCACCCTTCGGCCACGCCGTAGAACACCAAATCGGCCCAGTCACCGTCCTAGGCTGCTACCACCCCAGCCAACAAAACACCTTCACCGGCAAACTAACCGCCCCCATGCTCGACACAGTCCTCACCCGAGCAAAATCCATCGCCGGCATCCCCTGACTTACTGAAACGATGCGCGGATCCTGTCGATCAAGCCGAACGACGCCGCGCTCACCTACTGGGGATCCTTGGCGCATCCGGCGCGCGGGTCCCGGACAATGCCAGCGCCCGGCACGCAGCCCCGGACAACGCTAGGCACCCGGCGTCGCGGGTGCCGCGACATCACCGGGCATCCGGCGCACAGCTTCGGAGCGTCAGCGGTTCCTTCACTGCACCAAGCACGAGAGGGCTCACTCGGCGCGCGAGTGCGACATGCAGTGCGGTCGGTCGCGCGGTAGCGCGCAGGCCGGGCGATAGCCCCGAAGTCAGCGCGCAGGCTGGGCCGCAGCCCGGACGTCGTGGGCGACCAGCCTGCAGACGCCGACGACAGCAGGCAAGGAAGGTACCGGGGATAAGCCGGGGGGCGGGTGGGAGCGCGCTTGAGGAGCGGAGCGACGAGAGAGGGGCTGCGGAGCACCCGTGGGGTGGGCGTGATCGTGATGTGTGACACGGCGCGTCACAGGGGGGAGGGCTGCGGGGTCGTACGTATGACCGCGGATTGCGGCCGGCGTGGAGGAGGACCAAGGAGGTCGGGCCATGCACCGTCCATGGAGCAACCTGCGAGCAAGGGTGTTCCCCGATCATTGGTCGCTGCTGTTCGGCCAGATCGCCTTCTACAGCTTCGTCATGATCGTGTTCAGCGGCGTCTTCCTGACCGTGTACTACGAACCGTCGGTCGATCACGTTGTGTACGACGGACCGTACGCACCGCTGAACGGCGTAGGGATGTCCCGGGCACTGGATTCGGTCATGGCGATCACCTTCGAGGTCCGCGGTGGCCTGCTGATCCGTCAGATCCACCACTGGTCCACGCTGATCATGGTCGCGGCGATCACGCTGCACCTGTTGCGGCTGTTCTTCACCGGCGGGTTCCGTCGGCCACGTCGCCTGAACTGGCTCGTTGTCTTCGGGCTGCTCATCGTCACGCTGGGCGCAGCCCTCACCGGCACATCACTCCCGGACGACATGGCGTCCGGCATGAGCCTCGCCGTACTCGACGGTGTTCTGCAGGCCACTCCGCTCGTCGGCACAGCCCTTGCGGCCCTGCTGTTCGGGGGAGACTTCCCGGGCGATGTGATCTCGTGGTTCTACCCGTTGCACGTCGTCGTACTGCCCGCCGTGCTTGTCCTCCTCTTCGTTGCCGGCGCAGTCCTCGCGCTCAAGCGCCAGCCCGCACAGCGCACCGGGCCCGGGCGAACCGAAGACAACGTGGTGGGACGCCCGGCGACTGTGGCCGCGGTCAAGAGCATCGGCCTGTTCTGCTTCGTCGCAGGGGTCGTCATCCTCATGGCCGCGACGGCAACCATCAACCCGGTGTGGCTGTACGGCCCCGCGGATCCCGCGAACGCCTCAGCCGGCGTCGGCCCAGCGTGGTACCTCGCGTTCCTCGACGGCTCGCTCCGCCTGGCACCAGGCTGGGAATTCGTCCTGTGGGGCAAGACCTACACCGTGGCCGTACTGCTCCCGGTCGCGATCTGCACGCTGTTCCTAGCGCTCCTGGCCCTCTACCCGTTCATCGAGGAGCGACTGACCCGCGACCGGAGGCAGCACCACCTCCTCGAACGCCCGCGCCACAACCCGACCCGAACCGGCATCGGCGTAGCCGGAATGACCTTCTACGGCGTCCTCTGGGCCGCAGCCGCCGCCGACACCATGGCCGTCCTCTTCCACCTCTCCGTCAACGCGCTCATCCACGCCTTCCAGATCCTCCTGATCCTCGGCCCACCCGCCGCATTCATGATCACCCGCCGCATCTGCGTCGGCCTGCAGGCAAGCGACGCCCAGATCGCAACCCACGGCATCGAAACCGGCCAAGTAATCCGTCTCCCAAGTGGCGGGTACGTCGAGACGCACCGCCCGGTCGACGCATACCGCCGCTGGCGCCTCCTGGGCCCATCCGCGAAAACCCACGCGTTGACCGCCCAAACCACCCCCACGCCGAGCGACGCAGACAACGAAGGCACCGAACGACCGGCGTGACGAGCGCGCTCACCAGTCCCAACGATCGCGAAGATCTGAGCGCCTCATTGCGGGCTTGCCCTGTAGTGTCGCGCCGTGTGTTGTTCAGGTCGCCGCTGAGCTAGCCGGGAGTCGTGTATGGGTGCGTCCGAGTGGAGATACTTCGTCCCTTACCAGGAGGATCTCAGCCAAGCTCTGCAGGACCTGCGGCAGCAGGTATTCACCACTGGCGAGTACTGGTGGTACGGCGACAGCGAATACTTCACGCCCGCCAACCGCCCACCCCGGCCGACGCGGCTGGAAGACCTGTTCGAAGACGAGTACGTGCGCGAGGAGGGAACGCATTCCATCCTTGACGTCCTCCGAGTGGTCGACCCCGACCAACCGCGAGACTGGTACGACCAAGGCACGATCATCCCAGCCACCGCCGATGAGGTCCGAGCCGCAATCGGCACGGATCGACCAACCCGAGCCGACATTACCGAGCTTGACGACAAGCTCCCTCGAGCCCGCTGGGTCGGCCGCTGCGCCATCCTCCACGACGACCGCGGCACCCCCACCGAACTAACCTTCTGGGGCCACTCCGGCGACTAGCCAGTCCCGTGCCGTGCGGAAACAGCACGCACGCGAGGCGGCCGGCGAGGGCCCGGGACAACGCTGCCGGTTGCAATTGCCAGCTGAACTGGTGGATCCGATGACACGCATCATCGGCCACTGCCGGGGACACGACCGGGGCAGACGCGGGGCGCACCGTGGTCGGGTTCGAATCCGGCTCACCCCCTTCGGACCGGGCCGACCGCTCAGGCCCTATCGAGCAGGAAGCGCGACCACGAGAGGTGCCCACTCGCAGCCAGTTCGCGGGGCGGTCGGTCGCGCGGTTGCGCGCGGGCGGGGCGGCAGCCCGTAGACGCCAGCGATAGCCGGTGAGGAGGGTACCGGCGACAAGCCGGGGGTGGGTTGGGAACTGGCGTAGCGGGTTGTGCGGGACGACTCCACGGGCGGGCGCGTTGAGGAGCGGAGCGACGAAGAGGACGAAGAGAGCGTCTGCGGAGACCCGTGGGTCGACTGCGCGTGCCCGGGACGGGATTCGAACCCGTATGCCCTTCGGTCGCGAGGTTAAGTCTGACTTGGCGGTGTTCAGGTCGACGCGCATGTGTTCGGATCGCCTTGATCGCTCGGAACTCAACCAGCGGCGCCGATCCAAGAGGGGTGATCCAACGGACCCTGAAGGCCCGGTCCGGGGGAAATTCAGCCCAACGCCCGAAGAGGATACGGCTCAAGCGTTGATGCAGTGGCTCGACGAGACCCGACCCGAACACGGGCAGCATTCGCATTCTCAACGACCACAAGTCCGTCGTGGTCTATTGGAAAGGTGATCCCCGGGCGATCTGCGGCAGTTCGCGGCGAGTCAGCCAGTGCCGGTGACCATCCGGGAGGCCACCTACAGCCGAGTCGAGCTTGTGACCGCCGCCAGATCGCTGGTCGACGCCAACAAGGGAGTCATGACTTCGGCCGGGCCGAACCATGACTTCTCGGCGGTGGCGATCACGCTCAGCTCCAAGGCGCCGGAGACGGCGACGGCGTCGGTGAAGGCGCAGAGCCCGGTGCCAATAGAGTTCCGCGGGGTTCCGGACATCGTGCCGGCCACCCATGCCCCCAGAAGGAACGCCCGCCGACCCAGCGCTGACAGTTCCGTGTCATACGGCGACGATGATGTTGGAGCAGGGGGTCGATATCCGATTCGTGCAGGAGATTCTCGGGGCAAAATCGGGAAGGCCCGGTGGGCGTCATCACCGAGGTAGCGGCAACCACTAGTGCAATCGTCGGGTCTGCTGAAGCCTGTGGCTTACATTTCTGATGCGGCATCTAAGTAAATCGGAACGGGATGTGCCCGGGACGGGATGCGAACTCGTAGGCCTTTCGGCCGCGAGGTTTGAGTTCGACCAGCCTCTGTCCAGCGAGGTTCGTCACGGTCCGCACCGCGCTCGTCACCTGGTTGTTGTATCCCCCGGAACGTGCGCGAATCGGGGTGAACTGCAACTACCGGTGCAACTACGACCACGGACTGCCTACTTCAAACCCATGGCGTCGGTCAGCTCGTCTGGAGTCGCCGGCGTCGCCCCGGATCAGCCCTGGTTCCCTCAGCCAGGCGCGAGTAACGTCACAACCGCCCGGCGCACAGAGCTCCATCTCGCAAGAGGGGGCATGGAATGCTTCGTCGCCTGCTACTGATGGTCGGCCTGCTGATCGCGGGCCTGTTGTTCACCGGAGCGCCCGCGTTCGGCGCGCCACCGGTCACCGAGACCACCACCCAGAAGAACCTCGTCGAGACCTTCGTCGATGTGATTCCCGATCCCATCTGCTCGGGCGAAGGACCGCTCTACACGATCACCACCACCACCAACCTGATAGTGCACACGACCACCTTCGATGACGGCCGCGTGCACGAAACCTTCACCCAGACCGGCACCTTCGTCGCGGTGCCGCTCGAGGACCCGACCCTGCCGAGCTACACCGGCAAGGTCACGATCTGGGGAGGCTTCAACGCCAACGGGGCGACCGTGAACGGCACGTTCACGTTCAACCTCCACGCCACCGGCTCGGACGGGTCAACGATCCGCACCAACCAAGTCGATCACTTCAACGTCCGGCCCGACGGCACGGTCAACGAGTTCTTCCACTGTCACTAGGTCTTCCTGGGGAACTCACCCCGCCAGCTCCCGCGCCGGGCGCTGGCGGTGGGCATGACGAAAAAGCTACGACAGCAATGGGAAGGAGGCAGTGCCATGCGCAGGATGCTGATCGCGGGCGTCGTGTCGACGATCGCCCTTATTGGGACAGCAGTGCCGGCGGCTGCGCAACCGCAGCAAAAGTCCCCCGAGGAGTGGGTCTGCGATGGCGAAGACACGCTGATCGTCACCGCGGGCCGCAACGGCTGGATCGATGACACCAAATACCACGCCGTGACGTTCTCCATTGAGGGGACCTTCACGCCGACTGGTGGAACACCCGAACCGTTCAGTGAGTCCAAGACCTGGGCCGGGGGCAAGGACGCCAACAGCCCGGACCTCATCACTTGCACCTCAAACGTCTCCGAAACCGACGAGACTGGGACCTTCGAGGCACACTTCGAGGTCACGGCAGTTCCGGTCGGCTGAGCTTAGAGGTCGCGCGGAACGCTTGAGACCGAGTCGGCGGATGAAGGCCTTGACGCGTAAGTGTCAAAGTGCAGCAGTACTCCGCATCGCCAACATGCAAGGTACGAACCGGCGGCGAGTGGGTCTTTCGAAAGCCCAAGGGCAAGAAGGTACGTTAGGTCCCCATTCCTGCTCCATTGGTCGAGCAGCTTCGGGCCCACCGCGTTACCCAAGCCACTGAGCGTTTGGCGGCCGGCGCCTCGTGGGAGGACTGGGACCTTGTCTTCGCGGATCGGCACGGCAGGCCGATCAACCCACGGCGTGACTGGGCCGAGTTCAAGGCAATGCTCTCGCTTAGTGGTGTGCGGGACGCGAGGCATCACGATGCCCGCCACACCGCCGCGACGTTGCTCCTGGAACAAGGAGTTGACATCAGCGTGCTTCAAGAGATCCTCGGGCACTCTTCGCTCGCGGTGACAAAGCGCTACGCGCAGGTGCGAGACAAGCTGACACGGGACGCGGCTGAGCGTGTGGGTAAGGCGTTGTGGTCGTGACGGCGGCTGCAACTGACTGTGCAACTACTGCAGGGGTTGATAAGTCTCCGCTTATGTCACAGCGTGATATTCGCAGGTCAGCGTGGGGTGTGCCCGGGACGGGATTCGAACCCGTATGCCTTTCGGCCGCGAGGTTTAAGCTCGCTGCGTCTGCCGTTCCGCCACCCGGGCTGTGCGGCAAGCACTGACCATACAAGCTGAGTGAGCCCGATGGGGGTTCCGGCGGCAGCGGGGGCTTAGACGGCGGCAGCATGCGCCGACTACGCCGCCGTCGATAGAGCGAGCGGAGCGAGCGCGCCGCGAGCGGGGCGAGCAGATCTAGCGAGCTTCGCGAGCGGGAAGAGGGTGGGTGGGGCTGGCGGCGTAGTGCGCGACGCAGGAGCGCGCGTAGCAGGCGGCGAGGGGATACCCACGGTTCTATTTGTAGACCTTGCGGGGGTAGACGGCGTGGGCGCCGGCTACTCGGTCCAGGAAGAGTTTGCCGTTGCAGTGGTCTATTTCGTGTTGCAGGGCGCGGGCTTCGAAGGCGTCGGTGGTGATGGTGACCTGCTCCGTCGTACCGGGGAGGGTGCCGGTGACCGTGAGGCGGGTGGCGCGTTTGACGTCGCCGGTGAAGTCGGGGACGGACATGCAGCCTTCGCGGCCCTTCTCCTGCCGGGAAGCCTCGACGACGACCGCGTTGCAGAGGACGAAGACTCCGTGGCACGTTCGCGTCTTCGGGTGGTTGGTGACGTCGAGGGAGAACATCTGCGCCGCGACGCCCACTTGTGGTGCCGCGAGTCCGACGCAGCCGGGGGAGACGCGCATAGTGGCGACCAGGTCGGCGGCGAGCTGGATCATGGCGGGGTCGAGCGGGTCCACGGTCGCGCCCTCGGTGGCGAGGACGGGGTGCGGAGCACGCAGTACGTCGAGCACCGTGCCCTCGACACCGAGTTCCGCAGGGGACCAGGCGGCGATGACCGTCACAGCTCGTCGCTCTCCGCCGGGCGCAGGGTGACGCCGACGCCGAGCTCCTCGGCGGTGATCTCCAGGGCGCGGTTGAGCATCTCCAGCTCCGCGGTCAGCGGCAGCTCGACCTCGGCGGTCAGCACGTACAGCTCACCGGCCAGCCGCGTGGTCAGGTCGGTGATCGTGCCGCCCGCGGACGCGATCATCCGGGTCACCGCGGCCACGATCCCGGGCCGGTCGGCGCCGTGCACGCTGAGGATGTACGACGGTCCGATCGGTGCGTGCTCGTGTTCGGGGCCGACCTTGCGGACCGTGATCACGAGCTCGCCGCGCAGCGGTTCGACCGCGGTCTTGACCTCCTCGAACGGCCCGGAGCAGACGATCATCATCGCGAAGTGGCCGCGCAGCAGCGTCATCGTGGAGTCCTCGAGGTTGACTCCGGTCCCGGCCAGGGCCTCGGTGACGTCCGCGATGATGCCCGGGCGGTCGGGGCCGATGACGGTGACTGCGAGCTGACTCATGCCCGGCAACCTACCGCCCGACCTAAGTAGCCGATGACCCGACTTCGGTATCCGGACAGCCGCGAGAACGCCGGAGAGCGCTTACGCACCGCTACATTCGTGCCATGGCAGAGTCCAGGTCCGCACGTCCGCGCCGCAGCGCGCGGGACTGGGCCGTGGACTCGCTTGCCTTCGTGGTCGCGGTGTTCACCGGCTTCCTGCTGTACGACGAGGGCAGCAAGGACCCGATCAGCCCGAACCTGCTGGCGTTCGACTTCTACTTCGGGATGGCGCTCTGCCTGACCCTGTGGTTCCGGCGCCGCTGGCCGGTCCAACTCGCCCTGGTCGGCGCGGCCATCGGGACGTTCTCGGACACAGCCGGCGGTGCGACCCTGATCCTGATTCTGACCGTGGCCATCCACCGGCCGCTGAGAGTCTCGCTCGGGGTCTTCGTCGCCAACGCAGTGAGCCTGGTCATCTACCTCGACGTGCGGAACAAGCCGGACGACCCCGCGGCCGTCGCCATCGCGGCCGTGTCGTTCTACGTGGCGCTCGTCGTCTGGGGCCTCTACATCCGGTCCCGCCGTCAGCTCCTGCAGACGCTGCGCGACCGGGCCGACCGTGCCGAGATCGTCGCCAAGCTGCAGGCGGAGCAGGCCCAGCTGCGGGCGCGCGAGGAGATCGCCCGCGAGATGCACGACGTACTCGGCCACCGGCTGTCCCTGCTCAGCGTCCACGCCGGCGCTCTCGCTTACCGGCCCGACGCGTCGACCGAAGAGGTCGCCGGCGCCGCCGAGATCATCCGGGCCAGCGCGCACCAGGCGCTCCAGGATCTTCGCGAGGTGATCGGCGTACTGCGGGCGCCCGTCGGCGAGCTCCCGCAGCCGACGTTCGCCGATCTCCCGGTGCTCGTCGATGGCTCGCGAGAGGCCGGCCTTCCGGTCGAGCTCGTCCTGGACGCTCCTGGCGCGATGCCGGACCATGTCGGCCGTACGGCGTACCGCATCGTGCAGGAGGGTCTCACCAACGCCCTCAAGCACGCGCCCGGCGAGCCGGTGCAGATCAGCGTGACCGGTGCCCCAGGCAACGGCCTCGAGGTGGAAGTGCGCAACCCCGCCCCGAACCGCCGACGTGGAGACGGCAAGGGCTTGCTGGGCCTCACCGAACGCGCCGCGCTCGTCGACGGCCGGATCGAGCACGGCCGCACCCCCGACGGCGAATTCCGCCTCTTCGCTTGGCTACCGTGGCCCGCATGAACGAGCGGAGCGAGTTCATCATCAAGCACAGCCCATCTTGTGCCTCATCCGCGCCCGGAGCGAAGCGAGGACGTGGATGAGTATTCGGGTATTGATCGTCGACGACGATCCGCTGCTGCGCGCCGGTCTGAAGTTGATGCTCGGCGGCGCACCCGACATCCGCGTGGTCGGCGAGGCAGGCGACGGCAGCGGCGTCCAGGGGCTGATCGACCGGCTCGCGCCCGACGTCGTGCTGATGGACATCCGGATGCCCGGCACCGACGGCCTGACCGCGACCGAGGCGGTACGGCGTCGCCCGAACGCCCCCGAGATCGTCATCCTCACCACCTTCGACGCCGACGAACACGTGCTGCGTGCCCTCCGAGCCGGCGCCGCCGGGTTCGTGCTCAAGGACACCCCGCCCGCCGAGATCGTCGAGTCGGTACGGCGAGTGGCCGCCGGACAGCCCGTCTTGTCGCCGGCCGTGACCAAGCGCCTGATCACGAGGGTCGCGTCGTCCGGCACCGACCAGCGCAAGACCAAAGCTCTCGACCGGCTGGCGGAGCTGAACGACCGCGAGCGCGAGATCGCCGTGGCCGTCGGCGAGGGCAAGTCGAACGCCGAGATCAGCTCGACGCTCTATCTCAGCGTCCCGACGGTGAAGACGCACGTCTCCCGCATCCTCACCAAGCTCGACCTGAACAACCGCGTCCAGATCGCCCTCCTGGTGCACGACGCGGGCATGCTGCACGACTAACGCGGTGGGTGCAGGCTTTGCCAGAGCTCCCCGACGTCACCACGCTCCACCGACGCGCGGAAACGCCGTACGAACTTCTCCTCGGCCTCGGCGAGCGCGAGCTGGTACTCGTACTCGATCAGGTGGATCCACTCCACGTCGCCCCGCTGCTTGTCCCGCAGGTAGGCGATCCGCTCTTTCAACGCCTGCAGCCGCTCCCCGAGCAGCGTGACGACCTCGGCCGGCGGCAGTACGACGATCAACGCCAGCGCAGCCTCGAACCGCGGATACTCCTTCGCGGGTACGGCGACCAGCTCCCGCATCTCCCGCGTCAGCACCTCCCGACCGGCCGGTGTGAGCGCGTAGACGGTCCGCTCCGGCAGTTGCCCTGCCCGGCTGGTCTCCTGCGGCTCGATGTACCCGTCCCGGGTGAGCTGCTTCACCACCATGTAGAGCGAGGCATGCCGGTACCTGATGCTCTCCTGCTTGTTGCGGTTCTTCAGCAGCCGGCCGAGCTCGTACGGGTGCATCGGCCGTTCTTGCAGGAACGCGAGCACGACGAGGCCGAGCGGGTTGCTCACACCTGCCATGCTCGCCCTCCCACTAGACGTCCAGAACGATCCGCCGGCCCTTCGCCCGCGACACGCACGGGTACATCAGGTCGGTCCGGTCCCGCTCATGATTCTGCAGTACGTCGTCCCGATGGTCCGGCAGCCCACCGAGGACGCGGACCTCGCAACTCCCGCAGATCCCATCCTCGCAGGAAGCGTCCAGCGTCGGGTCGACGTCATGGATCGCGTCGAGCAGGCTCCGCTCGGCCGGCACCTGGACGACGACTCCACTGCGCTGCAACACCGCCTCGAAAGGCTCTGCCTCGCCGGGCCGTTCCGTCGCCGCAAACCGTTCGGTGTGCAGCGTGGCGTGCGCCGGCATCGCCTGCTCGACTGCCTTCATCAACGACTCCGGTCCACAGCAGTAGACCGCCGTACCAGGGGCGACCTGAGCCAGCAGTACGGCGAGCTCCGGCCGCGCGACCTCGTCCGCCGGCAGCAGCGTCACGCGGGAGTCGCGACCCAGCTCGTCCGCGTAGGCCATCGAAGCCCGAGAGCGTCCCCGATAGAGCAAGCGCCAGTCGCGATCCCCGAGCGCCGCGATCATCGGCAGGAACGGCGTGATCCCGATGCCCCCGGCAATGAACAGGTACGACGGCGCGTCCACCAGCGGAAACTTGTTCCGCGGCCCACGCCACCCGATGCGCGTGCCTGCCTTCAGCCGGTGAATCTCCGCCGATCCGCCTCGACCGTCGGGCTCACGCAGTACGGCGACCTCGAATCCGCCGTCCCGTGCGCCCGCCAGCGAGTACTGCCGGACCAAGCCCGACGGCAGCACGAGGTCGATATGGGCTCCCGGCTCCCAAGTCGGCAGCTTGCCCTGCACCGGACGCAGTAACAGACCGACGGTCTCTTCCGCGAGACGAGTCACTCGCGCGATCTTGAGCCCGTCCCGCCGGCCCCAGCGGGTCTTCCCGCCCGGCTTGTAGAGCGACAGCAACATCGCCGCGACCAGGCTGAGCAGCGGCAGCCCGAACCCCGCGAACACCACGCCTCCACCCGCGCCCAGCTGATCCGTCGTACCCCCGGTCGCCGCAAGGTGCTCGGCCTTCTCGATCACCGCGCCCACCGAGTCCTCGACGTACGCGAAGGCCGAGGCCAGGATCGCGAACGAGATGATCATCTTGGCCGCCACCCACCGGTACCGGATCAGGCCCCAGCGGGTGGTCAGGCCGAGCGCGATCCCGGTCAGCGTGGTGGCGAAGTTGGCCCACGGCAGCACGGTGATGTCGAAGTACGAGATCAGCTCGTAGACGATCAGCGCGGTGTCGAGGTCCTTCGTCGTCATCCCGATCACCGCCAGCGTGACCACTGCGCACGCGATCCCGACCCACGCGGCCGCGCTGATCGCGTGCGCCGCGACGAGCGCCCGGTGCGGCCGTCGCGCGAGCTGCCCGGCCAGCAGCGCCAGGATCGGTACGGCGATCCAGCAGCAGAACATCACCAGGATGTCCCCGACCACGAACCCGAGCGCGATGGTCAGCAGGCACTGCGCCCAGCCCAGCCCGAGCACCACCGCGCGCGGCGCTGACGGGCGTACGGCGAGCAGCAGGCCGAGAACACCCGCGGTCGCCGCCAGCACGAGCAGCATCGGCACGCGCGGCTCCGGCATCCGCAGCGGGAAGGGCGAGGGCACCTGCGTCAGCAGGGCCGCCAGCGCGGCGTAGACGAACAGAGCGTTCCTGGCCTTGACCATGGAGGCTCACCTCTCCGAAATAGTCACTATGAACTAGTCGATAGTGACTACTCGGCCAGGCCTAGGGCATCAGGTCGCAACCCCCACCCGTCCCTGAATTCGGCCGACCAAGCCGCGAACCTGCTCTTCCGTACGTCGAACTCGCTGAACGGCAGCGAGGACGCGGAGATCTCGATCGAACCGGCCGGCCGGAAGGTGACCGGCTCGGTGCTGACCGGCGCGTTCTGCGGCCGGCGGGCGAACGGCGGGACCAACAACCGGAAGTCGTAGTACCGGCTCTACTTCACCGCGTCCTTCGACCAGCCGGTCGTTGCCTTCGGCACCTGGAAGGACAGCGCGCTCGCGGCGGCGTCGCCTGGAAGACCGAGGCGACCACCCCGCGCCGCACCCACCGACTGGGGCACGCCGCCCGTCGACCGCTGAGTTGGCATACTCGGCGGCGTGAACGCGAACCTGACCGTCGGTGAACACGACGCCGAGCTCGAGCAGCGACTGAGCCGGGAACTCGACGACTTCAACACCGCCGCCACGGGCGCCGCGGACCGCGGCGCGTTCTCGATCAAGATCGCCGACGACGCCGGTGAGCTGGTCGGCGGACTGGCCGCGTGGACCTGGGGCGGCCTGTGCGGGATCGACATGGTGTGGATCCGCGAGGACAGCCGCAAGGACGGGTGGGGCAGCAAGATGCTGCTGGCCGCCGAGGCCGAGGCGAAGCGGCGCGGCTGCGACCGGGTCGCCGTCTCGTCGTTCACCTTCCAGGCGCCCGGTTTCTACCAGCGGCACGGGTACGTCGAGACCGGCCGGACCCTGGGCATCCCGGGCGGCAACGAGGACGTCCACTTGTTCAAGACCCTCGAGCCCTGAACATGTGGACGTAGTGGCGACTAGGACCGGGCCGCGCGGCGGAACTCCTCGTGCGGCATCTGCAGGCTGCCGAGGCTGGTCACCTCACGACGGAAGAACAGCGCCAGCGTCCAGTCGAGAATGACACGGGCCTTCCGGTTGAAGGTGGGGACCCGGGACACGTGGTAGGTCCGGTGCAGGAACCAGGCCGGCCAGCCCTTGACCTTCACGCCATACAGCTGGGCGACGCCCTTGTGCAGGCCGAGGCTCGCGACCGAGCCGACGTACTTGTGCCGGTAGTCCTCCGGCGCCTTGCCGTCGACCACGCGCAGGATGTTCTCGGCCAGTGTGCGTGCCTGCCGGACCGCGTGCTGCGCGTTCGGCGCGCAGTACACACCGGGCTGCTCGCTGGTCAGGTCCGGTACGGCGGCGTTGTCGCCGGCCGACCACGCGTCCGTGACACCCTCGATCCGCAGGTTCGCCAGGCACTTGACCCGGCCGCGCTCGTCCAGCGGGAAGTCGGTCGCCGCGAGCGCCGGGTTCGCCTTCACGCCGGCGGTCCAGACGATCGTGTCGGCGTCGAACTCCTCGCCGTCGCTGAGGATCACGTGACCCTTCTCGCAGGACTCCAGCCGGGTCTCCAGCTTGATGTCCATGTTGCGCTTGCGCAGCTGGTCGACCGTGTACTTGCCCAGCTCCTCGCCGACCTCCGGCAGGATCCGGCCGGTCGCCTCGACCAGCACCCAGCGCATGTCGTCAGGGCTGATGTTGTCGTAGTAGCGGGTCGCGTAGCGGGCCATGTCCTCCAGCTCCGCGAACGCCTCCACACCGGCGTACCCACCGCCGACGAAGACGAAGGTCAGCGCGGACTTGCGCAGCGCCGGGTCGGGCTGCGACGAAGCGACGTCGAGCCGGTCCAGCACCTTGTTGCGCAGCGCGATCGCTTCCTCGACGTTCTTGAACCCGGTCGCCTCCTCGGCCAGGCCGGGGATCGGCAGCGTCCGGGCGATCGAGCCGAGCGCGACCACGACCTGGTCGTAGGCCAGCTCGTACTCCGGGCCCTCCTCGGGCATCACCTTGGCGACCTTGTTCTCGTGGTCGATCCCGGTCACCCGGCCGGTCACCACCCGGCAGCCCTTCAGCGTCTTGCGCAGCGGCACCACCACGTGCCGCGGTTCCACGGATCCGGCCGCCGCCTCGGGCAGGAACGGCTGGTAGGTCATCACCGAGCGCGGGTCGACCACGGTGACCCGGATCTTGCCTTTCCTGGCCGCGCGACGCAGTCCGTACGCGGTGTACATCCCGACGTAACCGCCTCCGACGACGAGGATGTGCGGCACCTGGGCTGTCATGCGGTTCACTCTCCCTGAGTGGATCTCCGACTTCATGTCTACTTCAGGTTACTGCACTCGTGAAAACTTTCACAAACCCTCTCAGGTGTGATCTCACCTGCCGGAATGCTCCCTCTCCAGAGGGATAGGTCATGTACCGATGGTGACACGATGGGCCGATGAAAGCCTTCTACCGGCGGTACTTGGACAGGTGTAACGAGCACAGGTTCGAGGAGCTCGGGGAGTTCGTCGCGGACGACGTCCGGGTCAACGGGGACGCGATGGGACTCGCCGGGTACGCCGCCGGACTGCGGTCGGTGGTCGACGCCTTTCCGGACTACCACTGGGAGCTGCAGCACCTGCTCGTCGACGGGGACTTGCTGTCCTCACACCTGATCGACACCGGAACGCATTCCGGCACGTTCCTCGACGTACCGGCGACCGGCCGCGTGATCACGGCCCCGGAGTTCGCCCTCTACCGCCTGCGCGACGGCAAGATCACCGAATCCTGGGGCGACCTCGACTCCTCGGTCCGCGACCAGCTGACCCGCGCCGCCCCAGCCTGACGCCGCCGGACCTTGCCGCTGCTCATCCTGCGTTCTAGCGTCGAACGAGGGGTGGTGGTATGGACCGCGACGAGATGGTGCGGATCGACCAGGCGATCACCGACGCGATCGCGGCGGGGGAGCTGGACGCGTTCGACCGGTTGATGGGGCCGGAGCTGGCAGGGCAGTTCAAGGAGGGCATCGGCGAGATCCGGCAGGCCTTTCCGGACTACGCGGGGACTGTGACGCAGCGATTGGTCGAAGGGGACCGGATGGCGGTGCGTTTCGTCTATCACGGGACGCACAAGGGCAGGTTTCTGGGTGTCGAGCCCACCGGGCGGCGGGTGCGCTTCACTGGGACGAGCATGAATCGGTTCGAGGGTGGCGTGATGGTCGAGGCCGACGTGGTGATGGATTGGCTGGACGTGCTGGAGCAGATCGGCGGCTTCTCGGAAACCTGACCTACCCGCGCAGACGGTAGACCGAGACGTGGGAAGGGGAGTCGGCGGTGAAGGGGGTGCCGGACCAGTCGGCGTGGCGGGATTCGAGGGTGAAGCCGGCGAGTTGGGCCATCAGGTCGAGCTCGGCGGGCCAGATGTAGCGGTGCGGGGAGCGGAAGAGCTCGGCGCGGGTGCCCTCGGCGTCGAAGTGGAAGTGGTGGGAGACGACCTGCTGGTGGAGTACGTCGTACGTGTCGAGCAGGATGTAGCCGGGCTCAGCGACGCCGACGGTTGCCGGTGAGCCGAGCGGGAGACGGCGGAGCTCGGGGACCCAGAGCTCGATGAGGAAGGCGCCGCCGGGGGAGAGGTGGCGGGCCGCGTTCCGGAAGCACTCGACCTGCGCCTCCTGGGTCAGCAGGTTGGAGATCGTGTTGAACACCAGGTAGACCAGCGTGAACTCGCCGGGCGCCCGCACGCTCGCCATGTCCCCGAGGACGACCGGGATCGCGTCCTCGTCCACCTTGGTCCGCAGCTGGTCGACCATCGCCGGCGAGTACTCGATCCCGCTCACCGGCACGCCACGCGCCGCCAACGGCACCGCAACCCGCCCGGTCCCGATCGCGAACTCGAGCGCCCGCCCGCCCCCGGCAAGCCCCGCCAACCGCTCGACCGTCGGCCCCAGCACCTCCGGCGCGAACATCCCCGTCCCCGGAGTGTCATACCGCCGCGCCGCCTCCACACCCCACAGCTCACCCACCACGCCTGTCTCCTCTCATCCGATCCAGCGGAGCTTGTCGTCGCTGCCCTCTTCGCCGGCCTGGGTGCGGCCGAGCCGGTCGCCAAGCTACGCGGGCGGGTGCGGATCCTCCACGGGTTTTCGGTGGTCGGTCACCGAGATCGCGATCTGGGGCCGGCGGCAACAAGCCCGGGCGTCCCGACGGGCGAAATTCGTTGCTGGCGGCAAGCTGTCGGGCGCGCCGGTGCTGAACGCGGACGGCACGGTGACGCGCGGCGGGCGGGTGCTGAAGGTCGAGCGCGACGGCCTGCCGGCGAACGCCGGGATCGAGCTCGCCGTCCAGCACGCCGGCGAGGTCCGCGGCCGCTTCCTGCTCACCGCGGCGGCCCGGATCGCCCGCCCCGACCTCGAGCAGCGCCCGCATTTGGATCGTCAACCGATTGAGTTGTGCAACCGTTTGCCGATTGGGCGGTTTCGGTTGGGGAACAGGTGACTGTTCCTCAGCAGTTGTTAAGGGTGGGACCGTAGTATCTCTGTACGGCCCCGGATGTGGGCTACCAGGAGGATGACAATGCAGAGCAGTAACCCGGTCCTGAACCGGTCGAGTGCGTTCGCGCCTGGCCAAGGCCAGGCTTATCCGGGGGCCGCTCCGTACGGTCAGCCGGGTCCCTACGGAAACGGTCAGCCCGGCCAGTACGGCGGACCCGGTGTGCCGCCCCAGCAGTACCAAGGCGCGCCGGCCGGAAGCCGCCCCATGACGATGGACGACGTCATCGTCCGGACCGCCGCCACGCTGGGCGTCGTCGTGCTCTTCGCCGCGATCGCCTGGTACATGGTTCCGGACACCTTGGTCACCCCCGCGTTCCTGGCCGGCGCCCTGCTGGCGTTCGCGCTCGGCCTGGTGCTGTCCTTCTCCCGTAAGGTCAACCCGGCGCTGGTGATGGTGTACGCCGCCGCCGAGGGTGTGTTCCTCGGGATCGGCAGCGAGTTCATCGCGCGATGGGTCGGCGACTCCGGCATCATCGTGCAGGCCGTGCTGGCGACGATGGTCACGGCCGGTCTGACGCTCGCGACGTACAAGTACTTCGCGATCAAGGTGACGCCGCGGTTCACCAAGATGGTCATCATCGCCACCATGGGCTTCGCCGGCGTGATCCTGATCAACTTCGTCGCCAGCCTGTTCGGCTTCAACTCCGGGATCGGCGGCTTCGGCCCGATGGGCCTGCTGTTCGCCGCGCTCGGCGCCGGCCTGGCGGTGTTCAACCTGATCCTCGACTTCGACATGATCGAGCAGGGGGTCAAGCACGGCGCCCCGCAGAGCGAGGCCTGGCGGGCCGCGTTCGGCCTGACCGTCACGCTGGTCTGGCTGTACTGGAACCTGCTGCGCATCCTCGCGATCCTGCGCGGCGGCGACTGATCACACGCACCAACCCGAAGGGCCGGCCCAATTGGGCCGGCCCTTCGGCGTTTCACGCGTGGTGCATGTCCACGCACAACAAGGAAGACCTGCCCCTCCACCTGAAAGGGCAGGCCTCCTGCATCAGACTCCTGTTCGGCTCGTCAGCCCATACGGCGGTGCGCTCGGCGCAGGTCGTACTCGTGGACGATGGCGGTCGCGTGCCCGTGCGCGAGCTCGTACTCGCTGGAGAGCCATCTCACTCTGTCGTCGAAGCGCAGGAACGACGGTCCGTCGTTCATCAGCTGGAACCACTCGGTCATCTCGCGTCCGGTGCACCTGGGCACCTTCTCCACCAAACGCTGGTGCGTCTCCTCGGAGTGGTTCAAGCCCATGTTCGCCTCCCGTCATCGGGGTACCGCGTAGTTATCGACTGTGCACCACACAGCCGTCGCTAGGCAAGACTCTCTTCATGAAAGTAGCCCTCAGCGGACGCACAACGGCGTCAAGCTAATGGCAGACCGGTACGGCGTCCTGCGATTCGGAGCTTGGCTCGTCGACCCGCTCGACGTCCGCCTTCGGGTGCCGGCGCCGATGCCGCAGCGTCGCCCAGCGGCCGCGCGGACCGCGTTCGCGGCCGGCGACCTCGGTGGCGGCGACCTCCGTGCCGGCCGTCTGGGCAGCCTGTACGGCGGCCTCCGCGATCGGCAGGATCGCCTCGCCCCGGAACTGTTCCGGGTGCACGAACGACTCCGGCCCGACCCCCATCGCGGCCGCGACCGACGGCAGCAGCGCGGCGGACGCGGCGGCGTACCCGATCGCCGACGGGTGGAAGTTGTCCCGCCCCCACATCGACGGGTTGGTCCGGAACACCTCGCCGAGCAGCGACCCGAGGGACACAGTTCGGCCGCCTGCCTCGACCACTGCGATGGTCTGAGCGGCGGCCAGCCGCTGGCTCCAGGACCGGGCGACCTGCCGCAGCGGCGGCATGATCGTCCGGACCGCGCCGAGGTCCGGACAGGTGCCCACCACCACCTCGCAGTGCGCGGCCCGCAACCTGCGGACCGCGGCCGAGAGCAGCCGAACCGACGTCGACGGTGGCATCTTCGCCTTCACGTCGTTGACGCCGATCAGGATGACCGCCACGTGCGGCCCGGCCTGCAGGGCGGCATCGACCTGCGCGGCCAGGTCGGACGACTTCGCCCCGGTCTTCGCCACGTCGACCAGGCGCACCGGGCGCTTGGCCAGCTCGGCGAGACCGGACGCCAGCAGGACGCCAGGTGTCTCTTCCGGTGACTCGGTGCCGTAGCCGGCCGCACTGGAGTCGCCGAGGATGGCGAACGTGATCGGATGTCCTGGATACCGGCCGAACAGGCCGTCGCCCGGAGTCGGGTAGTAACGCATCGGTCCGATCACGCGTTTCGCGTACTCGGCCTCAGCGGTCAGTACGCCGTACAACGTGGCACCGATGAGTCCGAGTCCCCCGCCCCCGACAGCTGCGGCCTGGGCCAGCTTCTTGGCTGCCCGGGCTCTACTCATGAGTCAAGGATTACACGCGGTGACGCCCGCGCAAGTGAAAATAGGGGAAAGCCGTACGTATCACTACAGTAAAGATGTGCGCTACGCAGACTCTCTCCTGGACCTGGTCGGCAACACCCCGCTCGTGAAGCTGGGCAAGACCACGGACGGGGCCAAGCCCCTCGTGCTCGCCAAGGTCGAGTACTTCAACCCGGGTGGTTCGGTGAAGGACCGGATCGCGGTCCGGATGGTCGAGGCGGCCGAGGCGTCCGGCGACCTGAAGCCGGGCGGCACGATCGTCGAGCCGACCTCCGGCAACACCGGTGTCGGGTTGGCGATGGTGGCCCAGCAGAAGGGTTACAAGTGCGTCTTCGTCTGCCCGGACAAGGTCAGCGAGGACAAGCGCAACGTGCTCAAGGCGTACGGCGCCGAGGTCGTGGTCTGCCCCACCGCCGTCGCCCCCGAGCACCCGGACTCGTACTACAACGTCTCCGACCGCCTGGTCCGCGAGATCGAGGGCGCCTGGAAGCCGAACCAGTACGCCAACCAGAACAACCCGCGTTCGCACTACGAGACCACCGGCCCGGAGCTCTGGGAGCAGACCGAGGGCAGGATCACCCACTTCGTGGCGGGGGTCGGCACCGGCGGCACGATCAGCGGCACCGGCAAGTACCTGAAGGAGGTCTCCGGCGGGAAGGTGCAGATCATCGGCGCCGACCCGGAGGGCTCGGTGTACTCCGGCGGCACCGGCCGGCCGTACCTGGTCGAGGGCGTCGGCGAGGACTTCTGGCCGGAGACGTACGACAAGACCATCTGCGACCGCGTCATCGAGGTCTCGGACGCGGACTCGTTCGCGCTGACCCGGCGGCTGGCCCGCGAGGAGGCCATGCTGGTCGGCGGCTCGGCCGGGATGGCGGCCGCGGCGGCGATCCGGCTCGCCCACGAGCTCGACGACCCGGACGCGGTCATCGTCGTGCTGCTGCCGGACGGCGGCCGCGGCTACCTGACCAAGGTCTTCAGCGACGACTGGCTGGCGCAGTACGGCTTCCTCGGTGCGCGCCAGGGCACCACGCTCGGCGACATCCTGGCCCGCAAGGACGGCAGCATGCCGCCACTGGTCCACACCCACCCGCACGAGACGATCGCCGAGGCAGTCGGCATCCTGCGGGAGTACGGCGTCTCGCAGATGCCCGTCGTTCGGGCAGAGCCGCCGGTGATGGCGGCCGAGGTGGCCGGCGCGGTGTCGGAGCGGACATTGATGGACGCCCTGTACTCCGGCAAGGCGCGGCTGGCCGACATGGTCGAGCAGCACATGGACCCGGCGCTGCCGTCACTGGGCGCCGGTGAGCCGGTCGCGAAGGCGGTGCAGCTGCTCGAGGATCGGGACGCCCTGATGGTGCTGGACGACGGCAAGCCGGTGGGCGTGCTGACCCGGCAGGACCTGCTGGTCCACCTGTCCGTCGACTGACTCTCCGCAGAGAGACTTACCGGTCCACGACCGAAGGCACGATGGCGAGCAGGACCGTGACCACGATGCCGATCACGATGGCCGCTGCGCCGGCGATCTGAAGGATTTCCATACCTCAAGAATCCTTCAGAGCAGCCGTCCGGACATCGGCCCGAGGACCGGTCTTGCCTTCATCCCAAGGTCGTACGGCCGACCGCCCGTGCTCCTACTTCGGGAGTGCGGGTCAACCCCTAATGGACCAGCACGAAGTCCGCCGGATCGAGCCGGCGGGTGCGGCGCCAGTAGGAAACCGTCCACTCCGGCCAGATGGTCGAGTTCCGGCCCGTGGCGTCCAGGTACCAGCTGTTGCAGCCCGATTGCCAGACGGTGTCGCCGAGCTCGCCCTGGATCCCGCCGACGAACCGCTCCTGGGCGTCCTCGCGGACCTCGACGTACGACGCTCCGCGCCGCCGGAGCAGGTGCAGCGCCTGCATCACGTACCGGACCTGGGCCTCGATCATGAAGACCATCGACGAGTGCCCGAGCACGGTGTTCGGGCCGACCAGCAGGAAGAGGTTCGGGAAGCCGGCCACGGTGATGCCGAGGTGGGCGCCGATGCCGTTGCGCTTCCAGTGGTCGGCCAGGTCGACGCCGTCCTTGCCGAGGATCGGCATCCGGGTCAGGTTGGCCGAGACGTCGAACCCGGTGCCGAGCACGATCGTGTCGCAGGCGCGCTCGGTGCCGTCGGTGGTGACCACGCCGGTCGGGGTGACTCGCGCGATCGGGGTGGTGACGAGGTCGACGTTCGGCCGGCCGAGAGCGGGGTAGTAGTCGTTCGAGATCAGGATCCGCTTGCAGCCGATCTGGTAGTCGGGGGTCAGCTTGGCCCGCAGCTCGGGATCGGTGACCTGCTTGTACAGGTGGCGTTTCGCTTGGAGCTCAAGGCCTTTCATCAGCTTCGGGTTGCCCGCGAACCCGGCGCCGCGCCCCTCGAGTCCCCAGTAGATGGCGTTGCGGATCGCTCGCTGGCCGGCCGGGAAGCGCTCGTGCAGCCGCCGCTCCCACGGGCCGATCGCGCGGTCCGGCTTGGACGTGATCCACGGTGGCGTCCGCTGGTACACGTCGAGCTGCGCGACCTCGATGGCGATCCGCGGCACGAACTGGATCGCCGACGCGCCGGTCCCGATCACCGCGACGTTTCGCCCGCGCAGGTCCTGGGAGTGATCCCACTGCGCCGAGTGGAACGCCGTACCGGCGAAGGAGTCCAGGCCCGGGATCTGCGGCAGCTTGGGCTGGTGCAGGCTGCCGACGCCCGCGACCAGGGCCTGGGTCTCGATCGTCTCGGAGTCGTTGACGGTGACGGTCCAGCGGCCGGTCGCTTCGTCGAACACGGCCTCGGTGACCTCGGCGCCGTACCGGATCTTGTCCGCGACGCCGTACTTGTCCGCGCAGTGCTTGAGGTAGGCGAGGATCTCGTCCCAGGGCGCGAACATCCGGGTCCAGTGCGGGTTCTGCTCGAACGAGAACGAGTAGAGGTACGACGGGATGTCGCAGGCGCAACCCGGGTAGGTGTTGTCCCGCCAGGTGCCGCCGAGCTCGCCGGCCTTCTCCAGGATGACGAAGTTCTCGCACCCCGCCTGCCGCAACTTGATCCCCATGCACAACCCGGCGAACCCGGATCCGACGACGACGACCTCAGCCCCAGTCATAGCTGCGTAGGTTACCGGCGGGTCATGTTGCCGGGCTAGTGCTTGAGGCGGTGCAGGATCTCGCCGGCGTTCGGGATGACCAGGGTCTCCGGGTCCTTCTCGTACGCCGCCAGGTCGACGTCGGCCGGGTCGAGGTGGGCGAGGTTGGCCCGCCGTACGACGTCTTCGGGGATGCCGGTCGCGAGCGTGACGTGGACCCGGAGGTGCTCACCGGTCGCCGGGTCCCAGGTGCCGGCGCCGCGGAGGTGGGTGGAGTGCGCGAGGACGCCCCAGTGCAGGTCGCGGAAGCGGTCCCACTGGCCGAGGAAGTAGTCCCGGCAGTGGTAGCCGATCTCCTCGATCTCCGGGTGCATCGCGGCGAGCTGGGTGACGTGCGGCGCGTACAGGATGACCTCGCCGCCGTCGGCGACGATCGGCTCGACCTTGTAGAAGCCCTTGGCCGCGGTCCAGATGTCGGCGTACCTCGGCGGCATCACCGAGACGACCCGCTGGACCGGGTGGTCGAGGTAGCGGACGTGGGTCCGCGCGGAGATCTCCGCGGCCGCGCGCCACGAGGAGATCGTGTCGCCGAACGCGACCGCGTGCAACGCGTTCGTGCCCGACTGGGCCACCACCGACAGGGCGAGCTTCTCCGCCGGGATCATCGCCGCGGCCTCGTCGATCAGCGCCCGGACCGGCGTGGTCCCGGGGGTGCCGATGATGCTCGAGCTGGTGATCAGGGCGCCGAGCCAGTGCGAGAAGTCGATCACCTCCTGGCCGGCGACGCCGGGGAAGAAGTACTTGTTGCCGCCGGAGAAGCCGACCACCTCGTGCGGGAACACCGGGCCGACGACCAGGGCGACGTCGTGCTCGACCACGGCCCGGTTGAGCTTCACCGGCACCTCGTCGCGGAGCATCTCGCCGGAGATCTCGCCGACCCGGTCCGCGCCGATCGTGCCGAGGTCGGCGAAGGTGTCCGGTTTCCACCACTCGTGGTTCAGGACGCCGTCGTACTCGCCGCCGAGGTGGGTGAGGAGCTGGTCCGGCGTCATCTCCGCATGGGTGCCCAGGGCAACCAGGATGGTCAGCTTGGCGACCCGGCCCTCGAGGGCCTGGTGGACCGCCTTCAGCAGCAGCGGAAGCGGGCAGCTGCGGGTGGCGTCCGGGACGATCACGCAGATGCTGCGCCCCTCCAGCCCGGCTCGGCCCAACGCGTCACCGACGAAGCTGGTCACCTCGTCGTCGGTCAGCACCTGGCCGGGTCCACCGATCACCGTCGCGTCCATGGCATCCACCCTAGGCCCTGCCTGGCAGTTCCGAGCCGTGACCGGGCAGGAACCCTTGGTGGACAAGGGATCGTGTCATCGGCAGGTAAGGGATCGAGCCTTGACCCAGAGCCGCTGCGGGGCGCACGATCGGCGGTGTCAGCTGGGGTGGGCTGCACACCGAGGGGGAAGACCATGTCCGACACCATCGAGCGGCCGGCGGGGGCGAGACCGGAAGGTTTCGGCGGCATCGTGCTGACGGGCGGGGACCCGGCGTACGACGAGGCCCGGACGGTCTTCAACGCGATGATCGACAAGCGGCCGGCGATGATCGCCCAGTGCGAGTCCGCGGCCGACGTGGTGGCGGCGGTGAAGTACGGCGTCGCGCGGGAGCTCGAGATCGCGGTCCGGGGCGGCGGACACAGCGTCGCCGGGACCGGGGTGAGCGACGGCGGCCTGGTGGTCGACCTGCGCCGGATGAACAGCGTCCAGGTCGACCCGGACGCGCGGATCGCCCGGGTCGGCGGCGGCGCGACCTGGGCCGACTTCGACCGGGCCTGCCAGCCGCACGGCCTGGCGACCACGGGCGGCCGGGTCTCGACGACCGGCGTCGCGGGCCTCACCCTCGGCGGCGGGTCGGGGTGGATGGAGCGGAAGTTCGGGCTGGCCTGCGACAACCTGGTCTCGGTCGAGCTCGTCACCGCGGACGGCCGGCTGCTGATCGCCGACGAGACAAAGAACACCGAGCTGTTCTGGGCGCTGCACGGTGGCGGTGGCAACTTCGGGGTCGCCACGTCGCTGACCTTCCGGCTGGAGGAGCTGCCCACGACCACGCTGGCGATGCTGCTCTGGCCGGCGGAGGCCGGTCCTGCGGTGATCCGCGCGTACCGGGACATGATCGAGGCCGGCGCGTCCGAGAACCTGGGCGGCGGCGTGCTGTACCTGACCGGGCCGCCGGAGCCGTTCGTGCCGGAGCATCTGCAGGGGCAGCGGGTCGTGGCGGCCGGGGCGATGTACGCCGGTCCTGAGGCGGAGGCGCGGGACGCGTTCGCGCCGATGTTCGGGCTTGGTCCGGCCGGTGAGTTCGTAGCGGAGCTGCCGTACGCCGACCTGAACTCGGCACTCGACGATCCGCCGGGGTACCGCAACTACTGGTCGGCTGAACACCTCTCGTCGTTCCCGGATCCCGCCGTACAGCTGTTCTGCGACCGGTCGTCGGACATGCCGGCGCCGTCGCCGTCCCAGCAGATCGCGCTCCCGTGGGGCGGCGCCGTACTGCGAGGTGCCGACGACTGGCCGTTGCCGCACCGGAAGGCGGCGTGGGTGGTGCACCCGTTCGGGCTGTGGTCCGATCCGGCGGACGACGCGCGCGGGCGGGAGTGGTCGCGGGACCTGTGCAGCGACCTGCAGGAGTGGGCGACCGGGTACGTGTACCTGAACTTCATCGGGAACGAGGGCCAGAACCGGGTGGTCGCCGGGTTCGGGCAGGAGAACTACGACCGGTTGTCGCGGGTGAAGTGCGAGTTCGACCCCGAGAACGTGTTCCACCTCAACCAGAACATCCTCCCCGGCTGGCCGGAAAGCTCAGCGGGTTGAGTGATGCGCCGTTCGGTGGTCCCGTTTGTAGTGGGGTAGGCGGGACCACTGGACGGCGGTGACTGCGGCGTACGTCGCCGCGGCCAGCGGCGCGCACCACAGCCGGAAGAACGGCATCTGCCCGGTGATCGCGGTTGCCGCGAAGATCACGCCGAAGACCGTCAGACCGGCCGTGGTTCCACGCCGGCGGCTGTCGAGCGCCGTACTCGGGAGTGGGCCGGTGTGGCGGTCGAGTACGACGGCCAGCGCGCTGAGGCCGACCAACGAGGCGAGCGCGAACAGGATGCCGCCGGGGAGGTCGCCGAGGATGATCGCGACCACGTTGGCCGCCGTCAGCACGGCGACGACGACCGCGATGTCGAGGGTGCCGAAGGCGAGGTGGCTGCGCCGCCGCTTGCTCAGGTCGACGCCGTCCGCGGTCGTGGTCGGACCGTGGTCGCCGCTCAGCCGCCGTACCGTCAGAACCAGCCCGACGACCAGCAGTACGGCGATCAGCACGCCGGAGACCGAGAACACCACCGACTTGGTAAGCGAGATGAAGTCCCGCACGTCCCCGTCGCCGAAATCACAGGTCGCCCGCGGCGGGAACCACCCCGTGTGCACCTCCACCCCAGCACTGTCCGCCCCACCGAACCGCAACACACAAGCCTCATCCGGATCAAACCAACTAGGCATGGCGCTGCTGACCACAACCGCCCATCCCAACCCCAAAACCAGCCCAACCGCCAGCAGGGTCCCCGCCATCCTCTTCACACAGTCCACACTCTCATCCATGCCGTCCTATGAAGGCTCGTACCTCTGGCACCTCCGCCAGCACGTCGGCTCCCGCCTCCTGCTGATGCCGGGAGCACAGGTCCTGGCGGTGGACCCCACCGACCGCATCCTGTTCCAGCGAAGCCGAGACACCGGCCGCTGGGAACTCCCCGCCGGCGCCGCCGAACCAGGCCGGCCGGTGGACCGGTGAGTTGACCGCGGGCCCGGACGAGGTGGTTGAGCTCGGGTTCTTTGCCGAGCCTCCTGGCGAGCTGCATCCGCCGACACGTGTGGTCCTGGGGCTGTACGCCGCTTACCGGGCGTCGGGAGCTTTCCAGGCCCGGTAGCCCAGTGCTCCTGGTTGCCCTTGGGGTGTGGGGCCGGTAATGTGCCCCACCCCTAGCGACGAGTTTCTGCGGGCGGGTGGGATTCCATCCGGTTCTGTGGAGGTTGTCGTGACGAGGGATTTTCGGTGGTTGCTGGTTGGGCAGACGACCAGTCAGTTCGGGGCTCAGGTCAGTGGTGTGGCGATACCGCTGCTGGCTGTGCTCACCTTGGGGGCCACGCCGTTCGAGCTGGGGCTGGTGACGGCCTCTAGCACGGTCGCGTTCGCGTTGATCGGGTTGCCGGCCGGCGCGTGGGTGGATCGGTGGCGGCGGCGCCGGATTCTGGTGGCGAGCGATCTGGTGCGGGCCGTGGTGCTGGCGTCGATCCCGGTCGCGGCGCTGGCCGGCGTACTGACCATCACGCAACTGGTCGTCGTGTCGTTGCTGACCGGGTTCGCGCGGGTGTTCTTCGACGTCGGGTACCAGAGCTACCTGCCCACGGTGGTCGGCAAGGACCGCCTGCTCACCGGCAACTCGGCGATGGAGACGGTCCGAGCGACCGGCCAGATCGCTGGTCCCGGGCTCGGCGGCTGGCTGGTGACCGCGATCGGCGCGGCGAACGTCGTACTCATCCAGGCCTTCACCTTCCTCGCGTCCGCTTTGTCCCTGCTGGCGATCAAGGCGCGCGCGGAGGTACGGCGGCCGGCCACGGACGCGACCCTGTGGACAGACATCCGAGAAGGCCTCCGGTACGTCGTCGGGCACCGGGTGATCCGCGCGATCGCGATCACCAGCGCACTGAACAACTTCGCGTTCGCGATCGCCTCGGCGGTGAGCTTCATCTTCATGGTCCGGACGCTCGGCCTGTCGCCGGCGCTGGTCGGGATCGTGCTGGCGGTCGGATCGGTGACGGCGATGCTCGGCGCGGCGCTCACCCCTCGGCTGGCGCGGCTGTTCGGATCCGAGCGCGTCATCTGGCTTTCGCTCGCGATCACCGGTCCGCTCGGCGTCCTCGGCGTACTCGCTCAGCCCGGTTGGCTCACGCTGCTGCTGGTGCTGAGTACGGCGGCCGGTGAGCTCGGGCAGATCGTCTACGCGATCACGACGGTGACGCTGCGGCAGCGCGTCGTACCCGAGCGGCTGCTCGGCCGGGTGAACGCGACCATGCGGTTCCTGCTGATGGGCCTGTTCCCGTTGGGCGCGCTGCTCGGCGGCGCGCTCGGCACGCTCGTCGGTCCGCGCCTCACCTTGCTCGTGGCAACGGGATTGATCGCCGTGTCCTGGATTCCGCTCTCCCGGGTGGCCGGGACTGCGATCCCTGGTGGTTTCCCGGGCGGCGTTCTTCAATCGGAACAGGAGAGGGGAGGCAACCATGACTGAGCGAGCGGACTTCCTCGAGTGGGTGACGACGCGGCTTCGGGACGCGGAGGTCGCGATCCACAACGGCGACGCCGGCCCCCGGCGGGTGCTCTGGTCACGGCAGGATCCGGTGACCGTGCTCGGCGCCTGGATGACCGGGACCACCTGGGCGGAGGCGGAGGAGATCTTCGGGAAGCTGGAGGACAGCTTCTCCGACTGCACGTCGTACACGCACGAGGTGATCTCGGCGGACGTGTACGGCGACATCGCGTACACGATCGGCTACGAGCATACGGCCGCGAGCCTGCACGGTGAGCCGCGCAAGTACACGCTCCGGGTCACGCAGCTCTACCGCCGCGAGGACGGCGAGTGGAAGGTCTTCCACCGCCACGCCGACACGGTGCAGCTGACCGAATGATTCCGGCGCTACGGCAGGCGGTTCGCCTGGTCGCGGAGGAAGTCGGTGGCCGAGCGTGGCGTGATTCCCCTTTGGCGTAAGGGTTCGTCGTCCCAGGTGGCGGGCTGGGTGCCGAGGAGCAGACCAGCTCCGAACACCGACGCCATCGCGTCGTTCCTGTCGTTCAGCATGCGGATCGCCAGGCGAGCGAGCGGTGCCGGCATGCGTTGGACCTTGATCCGGCGGTGGGTGAGGTCCTCGGCGATCGCTACTGCCTCGTTCCGGCTGATCGCCTCCGGCCCGCCGAATTCGACCAACGCCGGCGGATCGGGTTCGGCCGCGAGCTTGGCGACGAGCGCGGCGGCGTCGTCGGTGCTCAGCCAGCGCTGCTTGGCCATCCCGGACCCGATCACGGACACCTTGCCGGCAGCGAGGTCGAACCGGCCCACCGGTCCGAGGTGAACCTCCTGGAAGGCGTCCGGGCGCACGACCACACTCCGCAGTGCCGACCGCTTCAGCCGCTGTTCTGTCGCCAGTTTGGCGCGTTCGAGCGGCGTGCCGAGGCCGGCGTCGACGCCGGCGTACGACAAATAGACAAAGCGCCGTACGCCGGCCGTCTCGGCCGCGTCCACCAGCGCAGCCATCCCCAGCTCGTCGGCCTCGTGAATCGACGGACTCGGTACGCCGGCCAGCCGCCTGCCGATCACTGTCGCGGTGGCGATCACCGTCTCGACACCCTGACACGCCTCGGCCAGGCTCCCCGGATCAGTCAGATCCCCCCGAACGACCTTCGCTCCCGCTTCCTCGAGCCGCTCACCGTCCGACCCCGGCCGTACCAGGCACCGCACGTCCTGCCCGTCCCCCAGCAGCAACCGGACCACCCGCCCACCGAGGTCGCCAGTACCCCCAACCACCAGCATCATCAGGACCACCCCCTGACACGACCGTGCCCCCGTTCGAATGCCATCGCAACCCCCAGTTACTCGTCCGATTCGTTCAATACGCCCGGTGAGTGGGGGTTTTACGTTGCTTCTGTGGATGAGAGGAGCAGTGGGATGAGGGTCGGGATCGGTTTGCCGGCGGCGGTGCCTGGGGTCGACGGACGGTTGGTGGGGGAGTGGGCGGGCGAGGCCGAGGCGGCGGGGTTCGACTCGGTGGGGGTGATCGACCGGTTGGTGTACGACAACCTGGAGCCGTTGACGGCGTTGGCCGTGGCGGCCGGACGGACTTCGACGGTGGAGTTGTTGACGACCGTGCTGAACGTCGGGTGGCGGAACAACGCCGTACTGCTGGCGAAGCAGCTGGCCTCGGTGGAGGTGCTGTCCGGGGGCAGGCTGACGGCGGGGCTCGGGTTGGGCGGTTGGCCGGATGACTTTGCTGCCAGCGGTGCGTCCAGGGACGGGTTGGCCGGGTTGTGGGAGACGACGCTCGAGACGTGGCGGCAGGTGTGGGCGGGTGAGCTGAGCGGCCAGGGCGGGCCGATGACACAGCTCCCCGATGGACGGCCCGGGTTGCTGTTCGGTGGTTTGGTGCCTGCCGCCTATCGGCGAGCCGCCGCGCACGGGCAGGGCTGGGTGGCTCCGCTGTTCGGGACGTCCACGCTCGAGCAGGGCGCGAACGCCGTACGCGAAGCCTGGCAGGAAGCGGGACGGACCGGTCAGCCGCGCATCGTCACCGGCCGGTACTTCGCGTTGGGCCGCCACGCGGACACTGTTGCCGACGACTACATCCGGCACTACTACGGCGACGCCTACTTCGACTTCGCCCGCGCGGACACACTCACCACACCCGCTCAGATCGACGACCACTTGACCGCACTCCGCGAAGCCGGTGCCACCGACGTCGTCCTCTACCCGGCGTCCGCCGATCCCGACCAGGTCACCCGACTCGCCGAAGTACTTCAGCCTTCCAACGCGTCGAGGTCCCGTTCCGCGTAGAGGCGGTGTTGCCACTCCTCGTTGAGGACAAGGAGGAGGCACTCGCGGACCGGGTAGCTGTCGGGCCCGGGCCAGCCTGGTTCCGGGACCGGGGTGGTGTTGCCGTCGAGTCGCTCCACGGTCAACTCGTCGACGTACCGCCGTACGGTCGCCATCCGGTCCTTGCGTAAGGCAAGCACCTCGTCGAGGTCGGGGCGTACGGCGCGATCCCACGGCACACCCGGGACGTCGCCCATCCCGTCGAACGGGAGGTCGAGCGGGTCCCACGGATGGGGGTCGCCGAGGATGACCCGCCGTACCCAGGCGTCCGTGGCGAACACCAGGTGGCGGAGCGTCTGGATGAACGACCACTCGCCGTCGACGCTCTCGTGCAGCAGCTCCGGCGGGAGCGACCGTGCCCGGGTGACCGTCCCGTCCCACAGGCGTTCGAGGATGTCCCACGCCGTACGGAATCCCTCCGGGTCGGTCGGCCGCATCCGCGCCCGGTCCGGGTAGCGGCGGTCGAGCTCGGCGTACACGTACGGCGCGACGTCGACCCCGTTGACGACCAGGTCCTCGATGTCGCCGTCGATCGTGACGTGCCCGAGCTCCACGCCGCGCATCCGCGTCCCGGTCAGTGTCACCTGCTCGAACCGCGCGTTCCGCAGATCGACGTGGCGGAGCATTGCGCCACTCAGATCCGCTCGCTCGAGGTGCTTCCCGGTCAACCCGTCCATGAACCCCATGGCCTCACGGTAGAGCAGGTTCCGGACGTTTCACTTCCGGAAAGCTGACCTCTGGTCGAGTGCAGCCGGCCAGGTTACATTGCCAGGGCGTCAGGCCTGGGGGATTGGTCTATTCGCTTTGTGGGGGGAACCATGCGTGTGTTCCGTCGTGGCGCCATCGGCGCAATCAGTCTCGCCGCGGCCGTTGCTCTGGTCGCAGCCCAACAAGTACCGGCCGGAGCCGTTCCGATCGAGGAGACGTACGCCAAGCTCCTGGCCAAGAAGGTCACCGGGCAGAACGCCCAGAAGCACATGGTCGCGTTGCAGGCGATCGCCGACCGGAACGGCGGCAACCGGGCCGTCGGCACCTCGGGCTACGACCAGTCGGCGGCGTACGTCGCGGCCCAGCTGGAGCAGGCCGGGTACCGGGTCACGCTCGACCCGATCAACTTCGTCGAGAACTGGGTGGAGAACAGCCCGCCGGTCCTGGAGCTGACGGCGCCGACGCAGAAGACCTACACGCCCGGCGTCGACCTGTTCACCTTCCAGCCGTCGCCCGCGGGTGACGTGACCGCGCCGGTGCAGGCGGTCGACGTCACGCTGCCGCCGACGCCGACCCCGACATCGACCAGCGGCTGCGAGATGTCCGACTTCGCCGCGTTCACCCCGGGCAACATCGCGCTGATCCAGCGCGGCACCTGCCCGTTCGCCACGAAGGTGCGCAACGCCGGGTTCGCCGGTGCGGGCGGGATCATCATCTTCAACGAGGGCCAGCCGGGCCGGACCGACCCGTTCCCGCTCGACATCGGTGAGTGGCGGGCCGGTGTGCCGATGGTCTTCGCCAGCTTCGCCGTCGGCAACGAGCTCGCCGGCACCGCGGGCGCGGTCGTCCACCTGAAGGTCGACTCCACGCTGACCCTCGGGACCGACTACAACGTGATCGGCGAGACCCGCAAGGGCGACCCGAACAACGTCGTCATGGTCGGCGCGCACCTCGACAGCGTCGAGGCCGGTCCGGGGATCAACGACAACGGCTCGGGTACGGCGGCCATCCTGGAGACCGCGCTGCAGATGAACAACTTCCCGGTCAAGAACAAGGTCCGGTTCGCGTTCTGGGCGGCCGAGGAAGTCGGTCTGCTCGGCTCCGACCAGTACGTCGAAGGCCTCACCCAGGCCGAGCGGGACAAGATCAGGGTGTACCTGAACTTCGACATGGTCGCCTCGCCGAACTACGCCTACAAGCTGTACGACGGCGACGACTCCGACGCGACCGGCTTCCCGGCCGGACCGCCCGGATCGGCGCAGATCGAGGACCAGTTCGAGGCGTTCTTCGCCAGCCGCGGCCTGGCCACGGTCGGCACCGACTTCGACGGCCGGTCCGACTACGGCCCGTTCATCACGGCCGGCATCCCGGCGGGCGGCATCTTCACCGGCGCCGAGGGCATCAAGACACCGCAGGAGGCAGCCCTGTTCGGCGGTACGGCGGGCGTCGCGTACGACGTCTGCTACCACCAGGCGTGCGACACCATCGCCAACCCGAACCTGACCGCCCTGGACGTCAACGCCGACGCCATCGCCGACTCCACCGCACGATTCGCGTTCAACCTGACAGCCATCCCGTAACACCCGGACGAACGACAGCCCGGGGCCTGAACGCCCCGGGCTGTCTGCTCCGTGGATCAGTAGGACCCGGCGGGATCGAGCAGGAACGCCAGGTCGTCGGGCTGGTCGATGCGGTAGCTGCCGCTGGCGTTGCAGTTGTAGTTCAAGCCGAACGACGTGACCGCGACGATGATGTTCTGCTCCGCGATGGCGGGCGAGGTGATGTCGAAGGTCGGGCCGCCCGAGTCGCCGAAGCACGTTCCTCCGGTCGTGGATCCGCCCTGGGCGTGCGAGAACATCACCGCGATGTCGCGCAGACCGTACGCGCCCCTGAAGCTGATCAGCCGGCGGTCCGCCTTCCGGCGGGTGTCACCGCCGAGGGAGAACTTCGGGCCGCTGTCCTCGAGGCCGTACCCGACGGACTCGAACAGGGCGCGCTGCTTGGCCTTCCCGGCGTACCGGTCCAGGTAGTCGGGCGACGGCAGCGATCCGTACTCGTCGAGCTCGATCGGCTCGGACAGCTCGACGACACCGAGGTCGTGCAGCAGGAACGCCTCGTCGACGTACTCCGGGTGCGTGAACGTCGACTCCGCCTCGGCCCATTCGCTGCTGGCGTCGAGGATCGCCGACCAGGTCTCGTAGCGCTCGTCGTTGCCATCCGGCACGAACGTGGAGCTCGGCGGCAGGACGGAGTAGTCCGGCGCCTCGGACACCGAGAACCACACGTCGGTCCCGCCGAACAGCGGGTTGTCCGGCACTTCACCCTCGACACCGACCGCGAACGTGCAGTGCCCGGCGGTGACGACCGTGTCCGCGTCGATCAGGGTGCCGGTGCAGTTGAACCAGGCGCCCGGATCGTCGAACCGCGGGTCGATCGCGTCCGGGACGTAGAACAGCAACTGGCCGACGTACGGGTGTTCCCCGTTGTCGGGCGCGCCGCCGACGATCGCGCCGGCGGGCGCGGTCGAGGTGACCAGCAGAGCCAAGCCGGCCAGTACGGCGCAACTACGTAACAGGTTCCGCATGAGTCGCACGCTCCTTCGAGTGGACAGTGCCAGCACAGTACGCCCGGCAGGAACGCAGTACTAGATCGCGAATCCCTGCAAACAAAGGGGCACCGAGGGCAACCGTCCAGTGGTTGCCCCCGGCTACCAGGTGCGCACCGACAGCGACGGATACTAGGACCGCAGGAACTCGAGGAGGTCGGCGTTGAGGGTGGCTGCGTGCGTGGTGGGGAGGCCGTGCGGCAGGTCCTTGTAGGTCTTCAGTACGCCGTTCTTCAGCAACGCGGCCGACTTCGGGCCGGAGGCGACGTACGGGACGATCTGGTCGTCCTCGCTGTGCACCACCAGGACCGGGATGCTGATCTGCTGCAGGTCCGCGGTGAAGTCGGTCTGCGAGAACGCGACGATGCCGTCGTAGTGCGCCTTCGCGCCGCCCATCATGCCCTGGCGCCACCAGTTCGCGATGACCGCTTCGGACGACTCCACGCCGGGCCGGTTGAATCCGTAGAACGGTCCGGAGGCAAGCCCGCGGTAGAACTCGGAGCGGTTCGCGGCCAGCTGCGCCTGGAGGTCGTCGAAGACCTCCTTGGGCAGGCCCTCCGGGTTGGCGTCGGTCTTCACCATCAGCGGCGGCACGGCGCACAGCAGCGCTGCCTTGGCGGCCCGGGACTCGCCGTGCCGGGCCAGGTAGTGGGTGACCTCGCCGCCGCCCGTCGAGTGGCCGACGTGGATGACGTCGTGCAGGTCGAGATGCTGTACGACGGCCGCGAGGTCGTCGGCGTAGTGATCCATGTCGTGACCGTCGGCGGTCTGCGTCGACCGGCCGTGGCCGCGGCGGTCGTGGGCGATGACGCGGTACCCCTGCTGCAGGAAGAACAGCAGCTGCGCGTCCCAGTCGTCGGCCGACAACGGCCACCCGTGACTGAACACGATCGGCTGACCGCTGCCCCAGTCCTTGTAGAAGATCTCGATCCCGTCGCTGGTCGTGACAGTACCCACGGTGTTGCCCCCTCGATTCGAGAAAACCCTTGTGCACAACGGTTTCGGGCGGCCCCACGTCACCCTAACCCCGGCAACGTCGTCGAGTCTCGGGATCATCCGGGTAGCGGACACGAACTGGCCGCTACCGCTTCTAGGCTCGAAGCATGACAGTGAACGAGCAGCAAAGTGTCACCGGTGAGCGGGCCGACCTTCTGGACTTCCTCGGGAAGCACCGGTACTTCCTGCGGTACACCGCCGAAGGGCTCTCCGACGAGCAGGCGAACACCCGGAGCACCGTCAGCGCGCTGACGGTCGGCGGCCTGATCAAGCACGTCACCGCGGTCGAGCGCCGGTGGGCCGAGTTCGCCCAGAACGGCGGTGGCGAGGACACGCCTGAGGAGACCGAGTTCACTCCCGAGCTGATCGCCGAGTGGGAGAGCCAGTTCCGCCTCACCGAGGGCGAGACGCTGGCCGGCGTACTGGCCGAGTACGAGAAGGTCGCGGCCGCCACCGACGACCTCGTCCGCACCCTCGACCTGAACACCAGCTACGAGCTCCCCGCCGCCCCCTGGCAACCCCCGGGAGTCTTCTGGTCCGTCCGCCGCGTCTTCCTGCACATCGCCGCCGAAACCGCCCATCCCGCAGACGTCGGTCTGGCCGGACCCGAGCCTGAGCGGTGAGCTCGCCACCCT
>NZ_JBSFBL010000054.1:0-54223 GCF_053592935.1 Kribbella sp. NPDC002412 | reverse complement strand
GGCAGTCGCGCCGGGGCCCGGAGGGCGGGCAGTCGCGCCGGGGCCCGGAGGGCGGCCGGGCGCGCCGGGGCCTGGAGGGCGGGGGGTCGCGGCCGACTGCCGGGTTGGTGGGTGGGGACGGGTGGGGTGGGAGCGGGTGGGCAGCACGGGATCTCCCTCTGACGCGGGCGGGTCGAGTGGAGGGTGGGGTGAGGGCCGGTCACGCGGAACGGCTCGGCGTCGAGCCAACGCCGGTCGGCTTCGGGGTGAGCGCGGGGCTGGGGTCGCCGGCGTGGGGCTCGCCGTTTGGGGGTCTGGCAGTTAGCCTGGTCTCGGCGTTGTCAAATGTCAATGGTTAACAATCGACGATTTACACCGATGGAGGAAGATCGTGGGCGGACCGCTCGATCAGCTCGCCCGGCAGGCCGAGCGCAGCCCGGCGTTGTGGGCGACTGTTGTGCCGGCACTGCGGCAGATGATCGTCAGCGGCGCGCTCGCGCCGGGTCAGCACCTGCCCGAGGGTGAGCTGGCGACCGCGCTGGACATGAGCCGGGGCCCGATCCGCGAGGCGCTGATCGAGCTGGAGCGAGAGGGTCTCGTCGTGCTGCGCCGGCACCGCGGCGCTCAGGTCATCTCACTGACCGACGAGGACGTCGAGGAGATCTACACGCTCCGGCTGAGCCTGGAGCAGTTGGCGGTCAAGCGGGCACTCCCCCGGCTGACCGAAGCCCATCTGGCGGCGATGGACGACGTACTCGAGAAGATGCGGGCGCTCGGGCCGGACTACGAGCCGCAGACCGCGCTGGACCTGGACTTCGCGTTCCACGACGTGCTGTACCAGGCCGCCGCGCACGCCCGGCTGGATCGCGCCTGGCAGCAGATCCGCAGCCAGGTCGCGATGTTCCTGTACTCACGGCACGTCGCCCGGCCGGACTTCCACGAGATCGCGTACGCCGAGCACAAGGCGATCCGCGACATCATCGCCGGCGGCGACGCGACGGCCGCCGCCGAGGCGATCGACAACCACCTCACCGGCGCCTACCACCGCCTCATCGCCGCGCGGCACAACAGCTGAGCGCGGCGACGGGCGGCTTGCGGGCAGACGCACCTTGCAGGCAGACACGCCTTGCAGGCGGGCGGGGCTAGCCGGCGGCGCTTGCGTGCGGGTGGGCTTGTGTGCGGGTGGGGGTTGTGTCAGCGGACGGCGAGCGCGGTTGCCTCGGCGATGATCTGCTGGCGGCGTACGGCGGTCAGGCCGCGAGCCGCCGGCGTGTTCGCGTAGGTCGCGAGGACGGCGTACTGCTTCTGACCGAGCAGCGTGGTCATCGTCGAGACGGCCGACGGGGTCGCGTCGGAAGTCAGGATCAGGTTGGCGAGCCCGGTCGGGGTCGCGATCACGTCGAAGCTGCTTTCGACCGTCGAGCCGGCGACGGTCGCCTTCAGCACGTGCCGGCCGGCCGTCAGTGCCATGGTGTCGACAATCGAACCGTTGACAATCGGCGTGCCGTCGAGCGTGATCGCCAGCGGCTCCGCGGAATTGTTGCCGACAGCAACGCGCAGCTGTTGGGCGCGGTCGATCCGCTCCCCCGCCGCCGGGCTGAGGATGGTCGCGGCCGGCTTGACCCGCTGCGCGAAGGCGGCGTTCCAGCCGGCCAGTTCGGCCGGACGGTTCGTGATGATGCCGTCCACGCCCGCCTTCTCCAGCACGTTCCAGCGAGTCGCGTCGTCCACGGTCCACACGTTCACCGCGACCCCGGCCGCGTGCAGGTCGGCGATGATCCCCGGGCGGGTCTGGAAGGCGGCGTCGGACGGGTTGTACGCCGACAGCTCCAGGTCCTTGGCGATCGCGAGCGGATCCGGGTCGAGCGTCGACCGCAGCAGGCCGAGCGGCAGTTCCGGCGCGAGCTCACCGACCCACCGCAGGTGCTGCGGCTCGAAGCTCTGCACGAACACCCGGCTGCTCATCCCCCGGCTGTGGATCTCCTGCACAATCCGCTCGACCGAAGCGCGCGTGTGCTCACCCTTGACCTCCAGCAGCAGGTTGCCGCCACGCGTCTTGAGTCCGTCCAGCTGCGACGCCAGAGTCGGCACCCGCTGACCGACGTACGCAGGCGCGAACCAGGACCCGGCGTCCAGCCCGGCGACCTGCGCCGAAGTCAGCGACCGGACCGCACCCGTTCCGTCGGTGGTCCGGTCGACCGTGGTGTCGTGCAGGATCACTGGTACGCCGTCCTTCGTCGGCTGGACGTCGTTCTCGATCCACTCGGCCCGGGCCCGGCGGGCGACCTCGTCCGACGCGGCGGTGTTCTCCGGAGCCGCCGACGAACCACCTCGGTGTGCCCAGACCCGCAGCGGCGCACCGGGCTTGCGGATGAACGACTCCTTCGCCAGCGGCGTGACGGTCAGGTCGTCGAACGAGACGGTCGCCCCGTTGACGAGCAGTCCCTGCACTCCCGTCGTACTGCGGTTCACCATCGTGGTGCGGAGCGACTCGCGGCCGTCGACGTACCACGTGGCACGCGTGCCGCGGACCTCGACCGCGACGGCGACCTCCTTGCCGACACCGACCTGGATCGGCGCGGCGGCGGTGTCGGTGACGTTCCAGGTGTTGGTGGGTGTGCGCTGGGCGAACTCGAGACCGTTGGTGGCGGTGGAGCCGTTCCGGAGCGTCGCGATCGACCACGGGACCGCGCCGCTCGGGGCGAGGTCGAGCCCGAACGCGACCCAGCGGCCCGCGTCGAGGGCGGACTCGAAGCGCAGGTGGCCCTCGATCCGGAAGTCGGCCAGCGGGCTGCCGAAGGTGATCCGGCTCTGCTGGCTCGAGCTGGCCGAGGTGCCGACCAGGCGGCCGTTCTGCACCTTCCAGGTGCCGTCGACGGGCGTCCAGCCGGCGGGCAACGTCGTACCGTCGAAGGTCTCCTTGACCGTCGGCGTGGGCTCGGCTTGCTGCCCGGCATAGGGCTCAGCAAGCGGCTCCGCGACGGCCGTCGGTGCGGCTAGGAAGGCGGTAATGGTGGCTCCGGTGGCGAGAGCGGCCAGTACTGCACGGGGGCGGCGTGACATGAGCATCATGGCCAGGACCGTAGGAAACCGGCGCCAACAGCACCAGAGCAGGTGATGAATTAACCGCCAACGCCGGGTGGATCCACCGATGGGTGAGGATGGCGGCATGAAACCGGTGATTCTCGACGTCGACACCGGGCTGGACGACGCCTGCGCGCTCCTGCTCGCCGCCCGCCACCCCGAGCTCGACCTGAAGGCAGTGACGTGCGTCGGCGGCAACGTCGGGCTGGACGACGTTGTGGCCAACACCTTGACCGTCCTGGACGCTGCCGGGCGTCCCGACGTACCAGTGGCGGCCGGAGCCGCGGTGCCGCTGCTGCAACCCGTCCGCACCGCGCCCCACGTGCACGGCGCCGACGGACTCGGCAACCTCGACTGGCCACGCTCCACACGTACGGCGGGCGCCGGCCACGCGGTGGAACTACTCCGCGACGCGTTGCGTGCGGCCGCCGCGTCAGGCGAGCTGGTGACGCTGATCCCGCTGGCGCCGATGACGAACATCGCGCTGCTGCTCCGCACCTATCCGGACGCGGCGGCGGGCCTGCGCGAGATCGTCTTCATGGGTGGCGCGGCCGGGATCGGCAACGCGACCGCCTCGGCGGAGTTCAACATCTGGACCGATCCGGAGGCGGCGGCGATCGTGCTCACTGCTGCCGCGGAGCTCGGCGTACCGGTCACGATGTATGGGCTGGACGTGTTCTACGACGTGGTGATCTCGCTGGACCAGGCGCGGTCGCTGGGCGGGTCACCGAGTGCCGAGCTGGCGCGGAAGCTGATCGAGAAGCGCAGCGAGCTGTACGCGGCCGAGGGCGCGAGCATCGGCGACGGCGGCGCGGTCTGCGCGGTGATCGACCCGGCCGGGCTCACCACCCAGGCATTCCCGCTGCGAGTCGAGTTGTCCGGCAGCTGGTCGCGGGGACGGACGATCGTCGACACCCGCGATTGGACCGCCGACCTCACCACCGATCCACATGGGCCTTCGCCGACTGTCGTACAGGTGGCGACGGCGGTGGACAGCGCGCGGTACGCCGACCTCTGGCTCGGCACGGTCAAGTAGCCAGCAGTTCCTTCAGCCGGGCGCGGACACCGGCCATGAACAGCTCGAGCCCGGCGGCGAAGCGGTCGGGTTCAGTCGGCTCGGCCACCACGGCCGCGAGCGTCCAGTGTGCGCTGGTCTCGAAGACGGCCCGCGCCTGCGACTCGGGTACGCCGAGAGCGACAAGGGACCGGATCTGCGTGCGAACGAGTTCCGCGCGCGATCCGTCGCCCTGGTCGCGATCGGGCGTCGCCTTGGCCTGGATCAGCCCGGCCAGACCGGGATGGCCGGCGTAGAAGTCGCGCAACTCGAGCGCACCGGCCGTCGTCACCGCGATCCAGTCGTCGACACTGCGGACCTCGTCGTACGCCGTTCGGTCCGCGGCCACGAACTGGTCGAAGGCGTTCCGGGCGACCAGGTCGAGCAGCTCGTCCTTGTTGCGCACGTGGTGGTAGAGCGACGGCGCGCGGACCCGGAGGCGCTCGGCCACCGACCGCATGGTCAGGCCGTTCACACCGTCGGTCCGAATGGCCGCGAGCGCCGCGTCGGCGATCGCGCTCACCGAGATGCCTGCGGCCGTGTGGGACGAAGGATGACGTCGTTCGCTCACGAAACCTCGTTGTCGGCCGGCCCCTTCGGGCTGTCTAATGTCGTTAGACAGCCTACCCCGGAGGACCGCACCGTGCCTGGACTACGCCCGACCTATCCGTTGCGCACCGAACGGCTCGACCTGCGGCCGCACCGGATGGACGACCTGGACGACCTGTTCGCGTTCCACTCGCGACCGGAGGTGGTGCGGTACACGCCATGGCCGGTGCGGGACCGCGAGCAGACCCGGAAGGCGCTCGAGGCCAAGCTCACCCAGGATGCGCTGACCGAGCCCGGTCAGTGGCTCGTGCTCGCGGTCGAGCTGCGCGAGACGGGAACGGTGATCGGCGAGGCGCTGCTCAAGTGGGCGAGCGACACCGATCGTCAGGGCGAGATCGGGTACGCGCTGCACACCGACTACCAGGGCAACGGCTACGCCTCCGAGGCGGCGCGCGAGGTCCTCCGGCTCGGTTTCGACGAGCTCGGACTGCACCGGATCTGCGCGATTCTCGACGACCGCAACACCCCGTCGGCGATCCTGCTCGAGCGACTCGGCATGCGCCGGGAGGGGCATCTGATCGAGTGCGCGTTCTTCAAGGGCGCGTGGGCCAGCGAGTACGTCTACGCGCTGCGTGCGGACGAATGGCGCCGTACGCGCTCCTGACCTGCTGCTTTACTGGTGGCGGGGGTGGTTGCGGTGGGGATCGACAACCAGATCTACAACCGGATCGGCGACAGTTGGTGGGACGAGGCCAACCCGCTGAACATGCTGCACGGGAGCTTCACCCCGGGACGGTTCGCGTACTTCCGCGCCGCGCTGGAGCGGGTCGGGGTGGATCCGGCCGGGCTGCGGGCGCTGGACGTCGGATGCGGCGGTGGGTTCATGGCCGAGGAGTTCGCGCGGCTCGGGTGCGAGGTGACTGGCATCGACCCGTCCGCGGTCTCGGTCGGGACCGCGCGGCGGCACGCCGATTCGGGCGGGCTCGGGATCGACTACGCGATCGCCACGGGCGAGCGGCTACCGCTGGCCGACGAAACCTTCGACCTGGCGTACTGCTGTGACGTCCTCGAACACGTGTCCGACCTGGACCGTGTGATCGGGGAGACCGCGCGGATTCTCAAGCCCGGCGGGGTCTACCTGTTCGACACGATCAACCGGACCAGCGCGTCGAAGGTGCTGGCGATCAAGGTCATGCAGGAGTGGCGCCTCACCCGGGTCGTCGACGCCGAACTGCACTCCTGGGAGCTGTTCATCAAGCCGACGGAGCTCGCGGAGGTGCTGCGCCGGCACCGGATGCGGCTCGGCGAGATCACCGGCCTCGGGCCGCGGTCGAACAAGGCGGCGCTGCTGTGGAACTTTGCCCAGGCCCGGCGCGGGCGGATCAGCTTCGGACAGCTCAGCCGCTCGATGGACGTCGGCGAGGTGAAGGACACCTCGGTCTCCTACATGGGCTACGCCGTCAAAACCGACTGACGCTCAGCCTGCCCTCCGCTCAGCCTGGCGTCCGCTCAGCCTGGGCCGCCACGAAGCCTGGCCGACAGTCAGCCAGCAGCCTGGGCCGCCACCCAGCCTGGCCTCGGCTCGGCCTGGGCTGCGGGTCAGCGGGCGATTGGGATCTGCAGGGTCTGGCCGGGGACTACGTCGGCGGCGGTGCCCAGGTTGTTCAGGTCGGCGATCTTCTCGACCACGATGGCGGGATCCTGGGTCGGGTTCGTCTCCTGGGCGATCGACCACAGCGACTCGCCGGGCGCGACCTGGACCGGGACGGTGTGGGTGAAGTTCGGACCCGGCTCGAGGACGCCGGTGATCCGCAAGCCCAGGACGACGACAGCCGAGCCGAACACCAGCACCGAGAGCGCGGTGAGCAGCATCCGCCCGCGGCGTGTCAGCCGCAGCGGCGGCTCGGCGACCGCTTGACTCCGATGGTGGCGGCCGATCTCGTCCCCGGAGCAGGCACGGACCGGAAGCCGCTCGGTCGTCGTGCCGGCGATCCGCGGCTTGCGGCGAGGCCGGGCGTCAGGGGTCGTCTCGGGTGACCAGCGCCGCACCGGGACCGTCGGCGCCAAGGCCGTCGCGCCGTCGGTCACCAGCGCCGCCGCGCCTGTCGCCGCTGTGCTCATCGGATCCTCCAGACCTCGTTCAGACCTCGTCCTGCGGTGTCGATCCCTGTCTACCGGCCGCCTCCGACAGTTTTTCAACTGCCCCGACCGCCCCGGTCGGTTCGGAAGCTCCGTCGGCGACCCGGCCCGAACACCTGTTCGATCGAACGCCTGTACGAATGATTAACCGAGTGGCGCCCGTCGCGCAACCACCTCCAACCAGGACACGCCCAGGAAATTCCCGGAGCTCGCGCGCGCCTTATAACCGGACACACGAACAGACGTACGAACCGACACGCCTTCGAACAGATGTTTGAAGAATCTCAGGATTCGGTCTACGGTCATGTCAGTCGAGCAAGCTCGGCCGGCGGAGCGCCGGCCCGACCCGAGGAGCAACCACCGATGGCCAGGACGCCGAGCGGTTCCAGCAAGGACGACTCGTCCACGGACCAGACCGTCGCGGAGCAGACCGTGACCGAGCTGCCCGACGGCCCGGCCGACGCGACCGGGCTGACTCCGCGCCAGCGCCGGGTCCTCGACGTCATCCGCGACTCCGTCGACCGCCGCGGCTACCCGCCGTCGATGCGCGAGATCGGCGAGCGGGTCGGGCTGACCAGTTCCTCCTCGGTGTCGCACCAGCTCCGCGTGCTGGAGCAGAAGGGCCTGCTCCGCCGCGACCCGAACCGGCCGCGCGCGATCGAGGTCCGTTACCCGGGTGAGGTCGACGCTGCCGCGCGCCGGTCCACGCTCGGCTCGGTGCGCCAGACGACGTACGACGAGACCGGCGCCGGCGACGCGCACCCGGACGCCGCCTACGTGCCGGTGGTCGGCCGGATCGCCGCCGGTGGGCCGATCCTGGCCGAGCAGGAGATCGAAGAGGTCTTCCCGTTGCCCAAGGCAATGGTCGGCGAGGGCACGCTGTTCATGCTCCGGGTCAAGGGTGAGTCGATGATCGACGCGGCGATCTGCGACGGCGACTGGGTCGTGGTCCGCCAGCAGCCGACCGCGGAGAACGGTGACATCGTCGCTGCCATGATCGACGGCGAGGCGACGGTGAAGACGTTCAAGAAGACCAAGACCGAGATCCTGCTGCTACCACACAACCAAGCGTTCGAACCGATCGACGGCAAGGACGCGATCATTCTCGGAAAGGTCGTAACAGTTCTGCGCCGAGTCTGACATCTCAGACGGCGAGCGAAGTCGGGCGTGTCGTGTCAGCATTGAGTCATGACTGTCTATGACTTCAGCGCACGGCGGATAGAAGGCAATGAACAGTCTCTTGCCGATTTCCGCGACCAGGTGCTCCTGGTGGTGAACACGGCGTCGCAGTGCAGCCAGACCCCGCAGTACACCGGATTGCAGAAGCTCTACAAGACGTACCGGCGTCAGGGCTTCTCGGTGCTTGGCTTCCCCTGCGACCAGTTCGGCCACCAGGAGCCTGGTGACGAGAACGAGATCGCGAACTTCTGTTCGACGATCTATCACGTCACGTTCCCGATGTTCGCCAAGATCGACGTCAACGGCTCGAAGACGCTGCCGCTGTACAACTGGCTCAAGCGTGAGCAGGGCGGCCTGCTGGGCGGGCGGATCAAGTGGAACTTCACCAAGTTCCTGATCGGGCGGGACGGCGAGGTGATCGCACGGTACGCGCCGACCCATTCCCCCGAGAAATTGGCCGACAAGATCGAGGCGGCCCTCGCGGTTCCCGCACCCTCCCGGGAAGCGAACGACTGACTCACCCGTGCGGAATCGTGGCGGCGATTCCGCAGCGGCCGGCGTTGACGTGAAAAGCACCAGAGTTCCTGTTGGCATTGCCTGAAATCATCCCGGCAATGAGACACCTGAACACCATCCGTCGCACCGGCACAGGATTTCCGGTCGCATTCCGGACCATTCCGCCGAGCCGGCGCTGCCGGACTTTCTCCCCGCGCACGCGCACATTCGCGTGCATTCGCCCGGGATGTCCAATTACTGAGACGAGAACGGCCTTCGGCGTGTCGCGCGGCAATTGCGGACCAGACCGGGCCTAGCAGACCGGGCCGATCAGACGAGGCCGATCAGACTGGCGCCGATCAAACCAGCGTTTCAGACCACCACGGTCTCGGCGTCGATGTCGAGGCGGAGGCCGCGCCAGACGGGGTGGCGGAGGCGGGCGTCGGCGGCCCAGCCGGAGTAGGTGACCTCGGCGACCAGGACGGGGTCGAGCCAGTGCGCGATCCGGCGGTCGGAGGTCGGAATGGTGGCAGGATCGAACGCCGGGCGGTCGATCTCGAGGCCGGCGAGCTCGGCGCCGAGCATGTCCAGCGTGGCGAAGTCGAGGCCGGACCCGACCTTGCCGATCAGGAGCAGCTCACCCCCGGGTTCGGTGTAGGCGCCGCAGTAGAACGAGCCGATCTTGCCGACCCGGTTGCCCTCCCCCGGGTGCCAGCCGCAGAGGACCACGTCGCGGGTCTTCACCGGCTTGACCTTGATCCAGTCCGCGCTGCGCCGGCCCGGCAGGTAGCGCGACTTCCGGCGTTTCGCGACCACCCCTTCGAGCCCGGTCGACGCGGACAGCTCCAGCGCCGCGTCGCCGTCGTCGTACGCCGGTGGGGTCTCCCAGAACGGGTCGCCGATGTCGAGGGAGTCGAGCAGCCCGCGCCGGTCGTCGTACGGTGCCTCTAGCAACCACTTGCCGTCGAACCGGAGCAGGTCGAACAGCCGCACCGACACCGGCACCTCGGTGATCAGGCGCCGCAGTTGCCGCGGGTCCCGGACGTGCATCCGCCGCTGCAGCAGGCCGAACGAGGGTGCGCCGTTCTCGTCCAGGGTGACGATCTCCCCGTCCAGTACGGCGGGCAGCCGCAGTCCTGGCGCTTGCGCGACACCGATCAGCTCGGGGTACCCGCCGGACACGTCGCGGCTGTTGCGCGACCACAACCGGCAGACGCCGTCGTCCACCTCGGCGATCACCCGGATGCCGTCCCACTTCATCTCGTACGACCAGCCGGCCCCGGTCGGCATCTCCCCCGACGTCGCCATCATCGGCAGCACCGGCGGGCTGGTCACCGGACTCATGTCGCTTGCAATCGCTTCAACGCGCCGAGCACCTTCTCACGATCGGCAGTGGGCCACATCGGCGGCAAGGAGGCGCGCAGGAAGGCGCCGTACCGCTGGGTGACGATGCGGGGGTCGAGGATGGCGACAACGCCCCGGTCGGAGCTGCGGCGGATCAGCCGGCCGGTCCCCTGGGCCAGCAGCAGCGCGGCGTGCGTCGCCGCGACGGCCATGAAGCCGTTCCCACCCGCTTCGTCGACGGCGCGCTGGCGAGCGGCCATCAACGGCTCGTCCGGGCGCGGGAACGGGACCCGGTCGATGATCACCAGGTTGCAGGTCGAGCCCGGCACGTCGATGCCCTGCCACAGCGACAGCGTGCCGAACAGGGACGTCTCCGGGTCGTCGACGAACTCGCGGGCCAACTCCCCCAACTGCGCGTCGCCCTGGCACAGCACCTTGAGATCGGTCGCCTCCCGGACCGCTGCCGTCGCAGCTTCGGCGGCCCGGCGGGACGAGAACAGGCCGAGCGTCCGGCCCCCGGCGGCGGTCACCAGGTCGATGATTTCGTCGAACTGCTTCTGGCCGAGCCCGTCGCGATGCGGCGGCGGCAAGTGCTTGGCGACGTACAGAATCGCCTGCTTCTCGTACTCGAACGGGGAACCCACGTCGAGCCCACGCCACGGCAGCGGACCGGTCTCCGAGGTCTCCCCGAGATCCGGCATCTCGTCGTCGTCGGCCAGCTTGTCCGCCGGCCGCAGGCCCACCTGCCGGGCGATCGCGTCGAAGTCACCGCCGAGCGTGAGTGTCGCCGACGTCAATACGGCGGTGCGGTCCTTCAGCACGAGCTCGCGCAGCAGACCGGCGACCGTCAGCGGCGCGATCCGGAGCTCGCGGCCGAAGCGATCGCGGTCGGCCATCCAGACGACGTCCGCGTCGCTCAGCGCGGCCACCCGCTCGGAGACGTCGAAGATCTCCTTCACCGCGCCCTTCGACTGCCGCTTGGCGCCGTCAGGGTCGTCGTCCTTGTCGTCGGACTTCTTGTTGAGGTCGGAATACAGCGCGCGGGCGGCGTCGCGGACCAGCGCGGCTGCCTCGAGCACGGGGGCGTTCGACGGTTCGATCCGGCCCTCGCGGGTGCCGTCCAGGGCGGCCCGGAGCGCGTCCGAGGCGTCGATCAGGTCGTCGGCCTTGTCGTCGTCGACGAACCGGCGGGCCCGCTTCGCGGCGCGCTCGACCATCTGCGGCGACAGCTCGTCCCCGGCGGCGCCGGTCACCCGGGCCGGCAGCTCATGGGCCTCGTCGACGATGACGACGTCGTGCTCGGGCAGGACGGTGCGGTTCTCGAACGCGTCGATCGACAGCAGCGCGTGGTTCGTGATGACAATGTCGGCCTTACGGGCCTCGTCCTTCGCCTTCTCGGCGAAGCACTCCTCGCCGTACGGGCACTTCTGGGCGCCGAGGCACTCGCGAGCCGCGATCGCGACCTGCTGCCAGGCCTGGTACTGGTGGGAGGGCGCGTGGTCGCGGTCGCCGGCCTCGCCGTCGACCAGCTGCTGCTCGGCCCAGTCGCGCAACTCCAGGACCTGCTGGCCGATCTGGCCGGGTGGCGGCACGTCGATGAGCATGCCGTCGTCGTCCGGCGCGCCCTCGCGGATCCGGTGCAGGCAGGCGTAGTTGTTGCGGCCCTTCTGGATCGCGTACTTCGGGCGGCGCGGCAGCAGCTTCTCCGTCGCGTCGAGCAGCGCAGGCACGTCGCGGTCGACCAGCTGGGACTGCAGCGCCAGGGTCGCGGTGGAGACGACGACCCGCCGGTCCTCGATCGCGTGCACCAGCGCGGGCACGAGGTAGCCCAGCGACTTGCCGGTGCCGGTGCCGGCTTGGACCAGGAGGTGGGAGCCGTCATGCATCGAGGTGTTGACGGCCTCGGCCATCTCCACCTGTCCAGGCCGGGTCTGACCGTTGATTCCGGAGACAGCGGCTTCGAGCAGTTCGCGTACGTCAACTCCCACCGCCACACCCTAGCCCGCGGCACGGACAGATTTCCGGTCCGCCAGGCCAGGCTGTGGACAACCCCGCAAGCTAGACGACGGCCCCGCGGTCTGGCTGCGCGTCCCGGTCGACCTGCGGACGCTTCGGCCGCGGCGGCGGCGCCGGGTAGCGGCGCTCCAGCTCCAGCAGCAACGGTGCTGCCGTGAGGTTCGACGAGTAGGTCCCGACCAGGATGCCGAGCAGCAGCGCGAGCGCGAAGTCGGCCAGCGAGTCACCGCCCAGGAACAGCAGCGCGCTCAGGATGAACAGCGTCGAGATACCGGTGTTGATGGTTCGCGGCAGCACGTTCACGATCGCGGTGTCGATGACCGGGCCGAGGTTCTCGGTGGACCGGGCGCTGCGGGTCTCCCGGATCCGGTCGAAGACGACCACGGAGTCGTTCACCGTGTAGCCGATGATGGTCAGGATCGCGGCCAGGAAGATGCCGTCGATCGGTTTGCCGGTCCAGGCGAACACCCCGATCACGACCGCGACGTTCTGCAGCAGGGCCAGTACGGCGCCCGCGCCGTACGTCCAGCGGAATCGCGCGGCCAGGTAGAGCAGCTGCGCGAGCAACGCGATGCCGAGAGCGATCAGACCCTTGTTGCGCAGCTCGGTGCCCAGCGACGGGCCGATGCTCTCGTTGCGGATCAGCTCGGACCCGCCGCCGATCCGGGAGATCGACTCGCGGATCTTCTCGGCCTCGTCGTCGCTGATCGTCTGGGTCCGCACAGTGATGTCGTCGGTGCCGGACGCCTGGACCACCGCGTTCGGGTAGCCGGCCTCGGCGACCGCGGCACGGGCCTGGTCCGGCGTGATCCGCTGGGCCGTGCTGACCTCGAGGAGCCGGCCGCCGGTGAACTCGATGCCGAGGTTCAGCCCGCGGACCACGATCCCGGCGACGGCGACGACGATCACCGCGGCCGTGATCAGCAGCCAGCGCCGGCTGTGCTGCATCAGCGACGGACGCTTCGCCTCCAGCCACGTCCGGACCCGTCCGTGGCCGGCGATACCGCTGATTCCCGGGCGCTTCATGACGAACTTGCGGGAGACGAGGAACTCCGCCAGGACCCGCACCACGACCAGGGCGGACAGCAGCGACGCGATCACACCGATGCTCAGCGTGACACCGAAACCGCGAACCGGGCCGGCGGCCAGGACGAACAGCAGGCCGGCGGCCAGCAGGGTGGTGATGTTGGAGTCGGCGATGGCGGACAGCGCGTTCTGGAAGCCGCTGCGCAAGGATCGGCGCAGGCCGTCGGTGCGACCGGCGATGTAGTCCTCGCGGGCCCGTTCGAAGACGAGCACGTTCGCGTCGACCGCCATACCGATGGCGAGGACGAAACCGGCCAGGCCGGGCAGGGTGAGGGTCGCGCCGAGCGCGGTCAGCGCGGCGTAGGAGATTCCGGAGTAGGCGATCAGGCCGAGGACGGCCATCAGGCCGACCAGGCGGTAGACCAGGATGATGAACACCGCGGTCAGCGCCAGGCCGATGATCGCGGCCGTCGCGCTGGCCTGGATGGCGTCCTTGCCCAGCGACGGGCCGACCGTGCGCTGGTCGATCACCTCGACCGGCAGCGGCAGCGCGCCGCCGGAGATCAGCGCGGCCAGATCCTTGGCCTCCAGCTCGGTGAAGGAGCCGGTGATCGTGGTGGTGCCGCCGCCGATCCCGACGTTGCAGAGCTGGTTGCCGCCGTTCGGATCGACCTGCGGCGCGCTGATCACCTCGTTGTCGAGCACGATCGCGATCTGCCGCTGGGGCGTGTTGACCGGCTGGCAGGCCGCCTTGCCGGTGATGTTCGCCCAGATCTTGCCGCCGTCGCCCTGGAAGTTCATCTCCACGAACCAGCCCTGGGCGGCCTGCTGCGGGTCGAGCCGGCCTTCGGCGCCACTGACCAGCTCACCGGTCATCGCCGGCTTGGCCAGTCGCAGGAACCCCTGGCCACCGGCTTCCGGAGGCAGGTAGGTCTCCCCGGCGGCCGGCTTGGCCGGCTTCGTCGCGACCTGGTCGAGCACCTCGTGGAAGGTGAGCTGCGCGGTCTTGCCGATCACCTCGGCCGCCTCGCGCGGGTCCTGCACACCGGGCAGCTCGACGATGATCCGGTTCTCGCCCTGCCGGGTCACGCTCGGCTCGCTGACGCCGAGCGCGTCGATCCGGCGGTGCAGCACCTGGATCGCCTTGTCGGTGTTGGTCTTGTCGGCCTTCACCGTCGGCGAGTCGTTCGCCTGCAGCACGATCTGCGTGCCGCCGCGCAGGTCGAGCCCGAGCTTCGGCTGGGCCGTCAGGACGACGTACGTCGACAGGGCCAGCACGACGAGCGCGAGCAGCGCACGGATGATGGACGACCGGTTCACAACTGCCTCCGGAGCTGGGCACCCGCCGCGCGGGTGTCATGAGAACGAGCACACCACGGCCGGCGTGGAACGCACAGTGTACGAAGTCATTCAAGCGTATCGGCGCGGCCAGGGAGTGCCATGGCATCAGGTCGCAACCGAACTGATTGACGCGTCAGGTGAGCACGCCCTAGCTTCTCAGCACCCTCGTTCCGTAGTCACCTGCGGACCGACGGTGATCACCCCTCCGCCCCGGTGGGTGATGAGTTCCCTGAGGAGGAACCGTGCGTCATCGCATCAGTCTGTCCCTCGCCGCCGCCGCTCTGGCACCGGCACTCGCCCTGGCCACCGCCGGCACCGCCGGCGCCGCGCCCACGCCCGAACCGCAGCGGATCGTCCCGGTCCAGCTCGCCAAGGCCGAGGCCGGCGTGACCGCGGTCAAGGACACCTACATCGTCGAGCTCAAGAAGGGCGTCCGGCTGAAGAGCGGGCTCGGCATCGCGCCGCAGCGCCAGTTCAGCACGGCGGTCAACGGGTTCAGCGCCAAGCTCAGCGCGGCTCAGGTCGCGGCTCTGCAGAAGAGCCCGGACGTGGTCGCGATCTCGCAGGACGTGTACGTGCAGAACGTGCTCGACGCGACCCAGACCAACCCGCCGTCGTGGGGGATCGACCGGATCGACCAGCGCAACCTGCCGCTGTCGCGGTCGTTCACCTACAACCGAACCGGCTCCGGCGTGCACGCCTACATCATCGACTCCGGCGTCGACCCGTCGCACCCGAACTTCGGCGGCCGGGCCACCTTCGACTTCAACGGCATCGACTCCAACAACACCGACTGCAACGGGCACGGCACCCACGTGGCCGGCACCATCGGCTCGGCGTCGTACGGCGTGGCCAAGAACGTCCGGCTGCACGGCGTGAAGTGGCTGAACTGCAGCGGCGGCGGTACGGCGTCCTCGGCGATCGCCGCGGTCGACTGGGTGACCCGCAACGCGGTGAAGCCCGCGGTGGCCAACGCGTCGTGGAACTTCAGCGCGAACACCACGCTGGAGAACTCGCTGCGCGCCATGATCAACTCCGGCGTCTTCCTGGCCGCGTCGGCCGGCAACACCGGCGCCAACTCGTGTGACCGGCTGCCGCGCAAGATCTCGACCGCCCTCGTGGTCGCGGCGTCCACGAGCACGGACGCGCGGGCGTCGTACTCGAGCACCGGTGCGTGCGTGGACATCTACGCTCCGGGCTCGGCGATCGTGTCCACGCTGCCCGGCAACACCACCGGGTCTTACAACGGCACCTCGATGGCCACGCCGCACGTAGCGGGTGTCGCGGCTCTCTACCTGCAGGGCAGCCCGTCGGCGAGCCCGGCCACGGTGAAGTCGTACATCGAGACCAACGCCACGCCCAACGTGATCAGCGGAGGCTCCACCGGCGGCACTGTGAACCGCCTGCTGTACAGCAACGGCCTGTAGGCCACGGGGACGCCCCCGAGGTCACTCGGGGGCGTCTATCCCGTGCTCGATCGCGTAGCGGACCAGCTCGGCCCGGTTGTGGAGCTGCAACTTGCGCAGGGTGTTCTGCACGTGGTTCTCCACCGTCCGGTGCGACAGCACCAGCCGGGTGGCGATCTGCCGGGCAGTCAGCCCTCGCGCGACCAGCCGGAGCACCTCGGTCTCCCGCTCGGTCAGCTTCGGCACCTCAGGCCCCGACGAGTCGGTCCCGAGTCGCCGGTACTCCCCCAGCAGCAGGCCGGCCAGTCCGGCACTGAACACGGCATCGCCTTCGGCAGTACGCCGTACTGCGTCGTCGAACTCGTCCAGCGACGCCGACTTCACCAGATAGCCCGACGCGCCGTTCTTCACCGCGGCCAGTACGTCGTCCTGCTCAGCGCTCGCCGAGAGCACCAGGACCCGGGTGTCGGGCAGTGCTGTGGTGATCTCCCGGGTCGCGTCGACACCGGAGCCGTCGCCCAGCTGCAGGTCCATGACCACCACGTCCGGCCGGGTCGCGAGCGCGATCTTCACCGCGCCCGCGACGTCCGAGGCGGTCGCGCACACGTCGTACCCGCGACTGCCCAGGTCCCGAGCGACGCCCTCGCGCCACATCGGATGGTCGTCGACGATCATTACGCGCGTCATGCCGTTCCTACCTTCAGTTCCCACTCTGTGCCTTCGCCGGGGGCGGTCCTGACCGTGACCGAGCCGCCCAGGTCGGTGATCCGGCCGCGGATCGACTGACTGACACCGAGGTGCCCGTCGGTCCGGGCCTGCTCCAGCCGGGCCGGCGTCGTACCGGCTCCATCGTCGCGGATCGACACCAGCACCTCGTCGCCGAGGTCCTCGACCACCACCCAGGACCGGGCGTCGGAGCCGGCGTGCTTGTCCACGTTGCTCAGCGCTTCCTTGACCGCGGCAACCAGCTCCTCGGCGACGGCGGCCGGCATCAGCACCTGCCCGGCCGGCACGACGACGTCCACCCGCGTGGTGGCCAACGGCAGCAACAGGCCGCAGAGATCGGTCCGGTCGCCCTCGGCCACCGTCGGCCGGGACGACATCAGGGTGCGCAGGGCAACCTCCTGCTCGGCGGCCAGCCTGGCCAGCTCGACCGCCTCGCCGCCGATCGCAGTGCCGCGGCGCTGCACCTGGGCCAGCACCTGGAGCACGCCGTCGTGGATCGACCGGCTGAGCCGGAGCCGCTCGGCGGTCGCGCTCTCGGCGGCGATGGCCTTCCGGAGCCGGACTCCCGCCTGACGCATGGTGGAAGCGGCGTACCCGACGACCAGACCGGCGACCAGCAGGAGCTGGACGTTGCTGAGGATCTTGGAGACGTTGTCGACGCCGCGCAGCGACAGCAGCACCAGGCTGATCGTCGCGGCGCCGAGCAGGCCGCCGTCGCGGCCGCGCGAGATCGCCAGCGCGATCACCGGCCCGGCCGCCCAGACCGAGGTCAGCACCGAGGCGCCGGCCCGGATGTCCAGCAGCGGCTGGGCGAGCAGCGTCGCGTACATGCAGCCGACCGTGATGACCAGGTCGGCGAACGCGAGCCTGGTGTTGCGCCGCCCCCACCGTCGGCTGTAGCCGATCGAGGAGATCACCGTCCAGATGCCCATGATCGCCAACTGGAGGACCGCCCCGGACGGCCGGACGATCCCGTCCCACCTGGTCCAGACGCCGAAGCACGCGAACACCCAGGTGATCAGCCGGAAGACGACCAGCGCGCGCCACAACGGCTGCAGCAGGTCGACCGAGTCACGCTCCACGCGGACAGTCTGCCAACCGCAACGGTCCGGCCGCCTGAGTAGTTCCCCGTGACGATGCAGGATTCCCCGCGGGTTTCCGGGATTTTCCGGTATGTGCTTCAGGAATCGCCGATTTTGACCTACTGTCGCGCAGAACACGCTCGGGGGAGCTCTGAACACGCCGCGTCACCAAGCGCGGCGTGTGTCCATATAACTACGGAGGGGAATCGTGCGCAAGCTACCCGCCGGGCTTTTCAGCCTGGCACTGGCGGCGACTGCTGGGGTGGGTCTCGCCACAGCCGGTAACGCCGCACAGCCGTCCCAGCAGGTGGACGCCGCGCAAGTCGCGGGCGAGGCGTCCGGCCGGGACGAACTACCGAGTCCGCTCGAGGACAAGCGTCGCGAGCTGCGCCAGGAGGCCCTGACCAAGGTGCTGAACGGCCAGGCCAAGGTCGAGAAGCGCGGTGCCAGCACCGTGGTCAACCTGGGTCCTAAGGCCAAGGGCGCGACGGGTGTCAAGAACGCGGCCGGCCGGGTCGACCAGTACGTCGAGCTGGGCCGGGAGAAGACCGACCGGATCTTCGTCGTGCTGGCGGAGTTCGGCAACGAGCGGCACCCGAGCTATCCCGACCAGGACACCTCGGCGGCGTTCCCGGGCCCGGCGACGTTCGAGGGGCCGCTGCACAACGCGATCCCGGAGCCGGACCGCTCGGTCGACAACTCGACCGTCTGGCACCCCGACTACAACCGCCAGTACTTCCAGGACATGTACTTCGGCACCGGCAACTCGGTGAAGAAGTACTACGAGAAGCAGTCGTCCGGGCGCTACAGCGTCGACGGCGAGGTCACCGACTGGGTCAAGGTCCAGTACAACGAGGCCCGCTACGGCCGGTCCAACGGGTTCCCGTGCGGCGGCAACGTCTGCAACAACACCTGGGCCCTGGTCCGGGACGCGGTGAACAAGTGGGTCGCCGACCAGAAGGCGGCCGGCCGCACCACCGCGGAGATCACCGCCGAGCTGAAGACATTCGACCAGTGGGACCGCTACGACTTCGACGGCGACGGCAACTTCAACGAGGCCGACGGCTACATCGACCACTTCCAGATCGTGCACTCCGGCGGCGACCAGGCCGACGGTGACCCGTGGCAGGGTGAGGACGCGATCTGGTCGCACCGCTGGTACGTCGGTCTGGCCGGCGGCCCGGCCAACAACCCGGCCGGCGGCACCCAGCTCGGCGACACCGGGATGTGGGTCGGCGACTACACCATCCAGCCGGAGAACGGCGGCATCAGCGTCTTCGCGCACGAGTACGGCCACGACCTCGGTCTGCCGGACCTCTACGACACCTCCGGCCCGGCGGTCGAGAACCACGTGAACTGGTGGTCGATCATGGCGCAGAGCCGGGTCGGCAAGCCCACCGACGGCGGTATCGGCGAGCAGGCGGCCGACTTCGGCGCCTGGGAGAAGCTGCAGCTGGGCTGGCTGGACTACGAGATCGTCAAGGCCGGCCAGAACCGGACCCTCGAGCTCGGCCCGCACGAGTACAACTCGAAGAGGGCCCAGGGCCTGGTGGTCACGCTGCCGAAGAAGGAACGGGTCAACGAGCTCGTCCCGCCGGCGGCAGGCAGCAAGTCCTGGTGGAGTGGCCGCGGCCACATGCTCAACAACACGATGAGCCGGCAGGTCGCGATCCCGGCGGGCACCACGACGCTGAGCTTCAAGGCCAACTGGGACATCGAGGACTGCGGCACGACGGCCTGTGACTACGCCTACGTCGAGGTGAACGACGGCACCGGTTACAAGGCGATCCCGGGCAGCATCGCCAACGCTGCCGAGGGCAACGGTATCGACGGCACCAGCAACGGCTGGGTCGACGCGACCTTCGACCTGTCGGCGTTCGCCAACAAGACGGTCGGCCTGCAGTTCCGGTACAGCACCGACCCGGCGGCGGGTGGCAAGGGCTTCTTCGCCGACGAGATCAAGGTGACCAACGGTTCGACCACGCTGGTCACGTCCGGTGCGGAGGCGACCCCCGAGGGCTGGACGCTGAACGGCTTCAGCTCGATGGGCGCAAGCTTCACCAGCCTGCACGACAACTTCTACCTGGCGTCGCACATCAACTACGTGGCCTACGACCAGCACCTGCAGACCGGCCCGTACAACTTCGGCTTCACGAACACGAAGCCGGACTGGGTCGAGCACTTCCCGTACCAGGACGGCCTGCTGGTCTCCTACTGGGACACCTCGGTGGACGACAACAACACGAACGAGCACCCCGGCTCGGGTCTGATCCTGCCGATCGACTCGCACCCGGTCCCGATCAACAAGCTCGACGGCACGCTCTGGCGTCCGCGGGTGAGCGGGTACGACGCTCCGTTCGGTCTGGAGAAGGCGGACTCGTTCACGCTGCACACGAACGGCCAGCCGAGCTACATCCGTGGCCAGGCCGGTGTGTCCACCTTCAACGACAGCAAGACCTACTGGTACGCCGAGCAGCCGAGCGCCGGGGTGAAGGTCCCGAACAACGGGGTCAACATCAAGGTTCTCGAGCGCAACGGCACCACCATGAAGGTCATGGTGTCCAAGCGCAGCTGATGCATTGAGCGCCGACGGAAACGGCCCCCGGGTTCTCCCGGGGGCCGTTTTCCGTTGCTGAGAGCCTGTTACTGCTGGGCGGCCGCCACCTGGTACGGCGTGAGGTCGCCGGCCAGCGCCGGGTGGACACGGGCGCTGACCCGGGTGCCTTCGGCGGTGTGCTCGAGCTGGTCGACCGAGCCCTCGGAGTGGATCCGGGAGACCAGGTCGCCGCGCTCGTACGGCAGCAGCAGGTCGAGGGCCACGTCCGGCTGCGGCAGCGAGGCCTCGACCAGCGTGCGCAGCTTGTCGATGCCCTCGCCGGTGTGCGCCGACACCACCAGCGCCCGCGACTCGCGGTGCAGGATCGGGGCCAGCGCGATCGGGTCGGCCACGTCGGCCTTGTTGATCACGATGATCTCCGGCACGTCGGACGCGCCGATCTCGGCCAGCACCTCGCGGACCGCCTGGATCTGCGCCAGCGGGTCGGGGTGCGAACCGTCGACCACGTGCAGCAGCAGGTCCGCGTCCGCGACCTCCTCCAGCGTCGAGCGGAACGCCTCGACGATGTCGTGCGGCAGGTGCCGGACGAACCCGACGGTGTCGGTGAGGGTGAACACCCGGCCGTCGGACGTGGTGGTCCGCCGGGTGGTCGGGTCCAGGGTCGCGAACAGCGCGTTCTCGACCAGGACGCCGGCGCCGGTGATGCTGTTCAGCAGCGAGGACTTGCCCGCGTTGGTGTAGCCCGCGATCGCGACCGACGGGACCAGGTTGCGGCGGCGCTCCTGGCGCAGCGTCGACCGGGTGCCCTGCATGGACTTCAGCTCGCGCCGCAGCTTGGCGATCTTGGTGTTGATCCGGCGCCGGTCGGTCTCGATCTTGGTCTCACCGGGACCACGGCCACCGATACCGCCGCCGGCCGCGCCGACGCGCCCACCGGCCTGGCGGGACAGGTTGCCACCCCAGCCCCGCAGCCGCTGCTTCATGTACTGCAGCTGGGCCAGCTCGACCTGGGCCTTGCCTTCCTTGCTCTTCGCGTGCTGGGCGAAGATGTCCAGGATCAGCGCGGTCCGGTCGACCACCTTGACCTTGAGCCGGTCCTCCAGGTTGCGCAGCTGCGCGGGAGCGAGCTCGCCGTCGGCGATCACGGTGTCGGCGCCGAGCGAGGCGACCAGGTCGCGCAGGTCGGCCACCTTGCCGGAGCCGATGAAGGTCGCCGGGTCCGGCTTCTTGCGGCGCTGGATCACGCCGTCCAGCACCTCGGAGCCGGCGGTCTCGGCGAGCAGCTTCAGCTCGGCCAGCGAGTTCTCCGCGTCCTCGGCGCTGCCCTCGGTCCAGACGCCGACCAGCAGCACCCGCTCGAGCAGCAGCTTGCGGTACTCGACCTCGCTGATGTCGGTCAGCTCGGTCGACATGCCGACCACGCGGCGGAGCGCCTGGCGCTCCTCGAGCTCGAGGCCCCCGGTGCCAAAGCCTTCGGGGCCCAGGTCTGAGTCCTGACCCGTCAACGAATCGCCGGAGTCATCGCCCTGGATCAGGTCGAGTTCGACGTCGGTGGTCTCGTCGTAAAAGTTCGAATGGGTCGTCATATACCTTCCATCGTGGCACGGGCCACCAGTACAGGCGACCCGATTTCAGACGTCAACGCCCCACGCCCCGGCTGAATTCCCGTTCAGGCAGGCAACCAGGCCCGGTCGAAGTCGCCGCGAGCGTGAATCACGGCCGGTCCGGTCATCTCGATGTGGTTGTCCGCACGCCACGTGACGGTCACAGAACCACCGGGTACGCCGACACGGTAGGTGACCGGCTTCGCCTGCCGGGCCTGGCGGGCCGACGCCACCGCCACCGCGCACGTGCCGGTCCCGCAGGACCGCGTCTCCCCCGAGCCTCGCTCGTGGACGCGCATGTCGACGTCGTTGGGCCCACGCCGTACGACGAACTCCACGTTCGCGCCGGCTGGGAAAGCATCCTCCGGCGACCACAGCGGCTGGTCGACCAGGTGACCGGGCTCGCTCAGGTCGTCGACGAACGCGACGGCGTGCGGGTTGCCCATGTCGACGTGCGTGGCCGGCCACTGGTGCCCGTTGGCCTCGACCACGATGCCGGCCGGCCCGGGCAGCACCGGCTCGCCCATGTCGACGGTGAAGGTGCCGTCGTCGTTCTGGACGACCTCCCTGATCCCGGCGCGGGTGCCGACCCGGACCGGCTTGTCGCCGGCCAGCCCGGCGTCCACCAGGTACCGGACGAACACCCGGATCCCGTTGCCGCACATCTCCGCGATCGAGCCGTCGGAGTTCCGGTAGTCCATGAACCAGTCGCCGCCGTCTTCGACGTACGACTGCTTGCCGCCCTCGATCACCCGCAGGACGCCGTCCGCGCCGATCCCGGCGTGCCGGTCGCAGAGGAACCGCACCAGCCCGGCGTCGAGGTCCCCGTGGATGGTGCCGTCGGGGTCGGGCAGCAGCACGAAGTCGTTCTCGGTGCCGTGGCCCTTCAGCCAGGGAAAGGTGGTCATGGGGAAGATCGTACGGTGTGCCCTATGGAGCAGATCGCCTACTTCTGGGAGCCGGACGACGCCGAGGCGGTGGCGGAGCGGCTGCACGGTGCCGTCCGGCGGGGCCACTTCCACGGTGAGGACGACGACGAGGACCACCCGTGGATCGTCGTACTCCAGGATCCCGATCAGGCCGTGCTGGACGAGCTCCTCACCCAACACGACGGCTGGCTGGAGACGCCTGACGAGCAGTCGGCGGCCCCGACGCCCTTGCCGACAGCTCCAAAGCGCTTCAAGAAGCCCTGAGCACGCACCCCGGCCGACGCCCCGTCGGTACGCCGTGCCGCAGCACCGGATCGCCCGCCACGAGGACATGCTCGATCCCGGCCGACAGCTGCCACGGATCGTCGTACGTCGACCGGTCGGCAACCTCAGCCGGGTCGAGTACGACGAGGTCCGCCACAGCACCCGGTCGCACCACGCCCCGGTCGTCGAGGCCCAGCCTGGACGCCGGTAGCGAGGTCATCCGGCGGACTGCCTCGGGCAACGTGAGGACGCCCTGGTCGCGGGTGTACCGGCCGAGGACCCGCGGGAACGTTCCGAAGTTGCGGGGGTGCGGATGCCCGGATCCGGAGCCGGCAAGGACCCAGCCGTCGCTCGCCACGCTGGTGCACGGATGCCGCAGGACCGTCACGACGTCGTCCTCGCTCATCGCGTGGTTCACCACGCTGACCGCGGCCTGGTGGTGCTCGAGCACGCGGAGGACCGCCTCGGCCGCGTCCACGTCGTCGCGGCGAGCGATCTCGGCGACGCTGAGGCCACGGCACTCCTCGTAGCGCCCGGGCGGCAGGGACGCGATCACGACAGCTTGCGGGTCGAACAGGTCGGCGGTCCGCAGATCCCTAGCGATCCGCTCTCGCTCGGTCGGGTCCTTCAACCGGGCCAGCAGCGATGCGGTGCCATCGGCCAGGGCCCAACTGGGGAGCCGGGTCGTGAGGGTCGTGCTCGAGGCGGTGTACGGGTACGCGTCCCAGCCGAGGTCGAGGCCGTCGGCGCGGGCTTGGTCGAGGCGTTCGAGCGCGGCGGTCACGAGGCCGTGGTTGGGTGCACCGACGGCCTTCAGGTGGGAGACCTCCAACCGGGCGCCACCGGCCCGGGCGGCCGCGATCGCCTCGTCCAGCGCGTCGATCAGCTGAGCGCCTTCGTTGCGGATGTGGGTCGAGTAGAGCAGCCCGCACTCCCCCGCCGTCGCCACCAACGCCGCCACTTCCTCCGCGGCGGCGTAGGTCCCCGGCGCGTAGATCAGCCCGGTCGAGAACCCGACGGCTCCCTGGTCCGCGGCCTCCCGCAACAGCGCTTGCATCTGCCGCAGTTCGTCCGGCGACGGCGCTCGGTCGGCACCGCCCATGACCGCCAGCCGCAGCGAGCAGTGGCCGACCTGGAGCGCGATGTTCACCGCTGACTCCACCACGTCGGCGAACCCGCCGGTGTCCCGCCAGGACCAGTCGTGTTCGGGGGCGAGGAACGCCGTACCTGCCTTCAAGGACTCGAGATCCGTGATCGGGAACGGCGACCAGCCGCAGTTCCCGGTGACCAGGGTCGTGACGCCTTGGTGGAGCTGGGTGGTCGCGTCCGGCGCCGCCAGCACGGTGAAGTCCGCGTGCGAGTGCAGGTCGATGAACCCGGGCACGACCACGTTGCCCGTGGCATCGATCACCTCGACGTCGGCGACTTGTGTCTCCGGCGGTACGACGTCGACGATCCGCTCACCGTCGACGAGCACCGTTGCGGGTACGGCGTCAGTCCCGGTGCCGTCCAGGACCTGGCCGCCCGTGATCGCGATCAAGCCTTCACCTCGAGCGTCGCCACGGTGTGCGCGGCGATCAGGTCGGTGTCGACGTCATGCCCGAGACCAGTTGCCGTCGGCACCTGTACGACGCCCTGCTTGGCGATCACCGGTGGCGTGATCACGTCCTGGGCGTAGTACTTGTCCGAGGCGGACACGTCCGACGGGAGGCTGAAACCGGGCAGGCTGGAGATCGCCACGTTGGCGGCCCGGCCGATGCCGAACTCGTGCATGCCGCCGCACCAGACCGGGATGCGGGCCCGCTGCGCGCGGTCGTGCGCGGCGCGAGCGGCGGTCAGGCCGCCCATCCGCGACACCTTGATGTTCAGCACCCGCACGGCTTCCAGCGCGAGCGCCGTCTCCAGATCGGCGAGCGTCTCCACGCTTTCGTCCAGGCAGATCGGCGTCACCAGGTGCCGTTGCAGCCGGGCGTGGGCGAGCAGGTCGCGGGGCGCGAACGGTTGCTCGATCATGGTCAGCTCGTACTCGTCGAGCGCTCGCAGTGCGGCCACGTGCTCGGCCGACTCGGTGTAGATGCCGTTGGCATCGACATGCAGGTCCAGATCGGGGAAGTCGGCCCGAACCGCGCGGACGGGTTCGACGTCCCACCCCGGAGCGATCTTCAGCTTGATCCGTGGGTAGCCGGCCGCGACCTGACGCCGTACCTCGGTGAGCAGGTCGGCGATGGTCGGCTCGATGCCCAAGGACACCCCGGCCGTGACCTCGGTGCGCGTGCCACCGAGCGCCTGCGCGAGCGGGACGCCTTGCGCCGCGGACCAGAGCACCCAGGCGGCCACGTCCACACCGGCCTTGGCGAACTGATTGCCGCGGACCTTGGCCCACAACGGCGGCACGTCCTCCGGCCGCTTCCACGGCTTCCCGAGCACCGCCGGGAGCAAGTAGTGCTCGGCCAGGTGCCAGCAGGTCTCGACTGTCTCCGGCGCGTAGTACGGATCGGACGACGACGCGATCTCGCCCCAGCCGACCGCACCTGAACCGTCGATCAGCTCGACCAGGATGTGGTCGAGCATCGTCTTGCGGTGCGAACTGGTGCGGAACGCGTGCACCAGCGGCAACCGCACCCGGTGCAGCCGGGCCGTGGTGACGGTCAGCTCAGTTGACATACAGTCCCAACTCCGTGTTCAGCCGGTCGCGCTCGCCGAGTCGTCGGCGGGCGCCCTTCGCGCTGGCCGTGGTCAGGGTCGCCAGCACGTGCAGGACGGACGCGACGACTGTCGGCGAGTCGACGTACGACGCGCTGCCGGTCGCAACGTAGATGCACTGGTCCGCGATCTTCGCCAGCGGCGCGTCCTCGAAATCGGTCACCGCGACGAGCTCACCACCGGCCTCGACGAACGCGCGGGCCAGCTCGACCGTGTCGCGGCGATAGCGACGCAGCGAGAACGCCACCATGAGGTCGCTGGACCGGACATCGGACAGTACGTCGATAGCGCGCACCACCGTGCCGTCGATCAGCGTGACCTGGGACAGGCCGGCGCTGAGGTCGAAGGCGAGCAGCGACGCGTACGAGAACGACTTCGCCGAGCCGGCGATGAAGCGCCGGCGGGCCGCGACGATCCGGGCCGCCGCCTGGGCGATCGAGTCGTCGGCCAGGATCCGGTCCAGGGCCGCCTCGATCGACGCCCGCTCCTGCTCGACCACCCGGCGCTGCAGCAGCGTCGACGACCGCCGTTGCAGGCGGGCGTCGTACCGCTCGTGCGGACTGGCCAGCTCGCGGTTGCGCGCCTCGTCAGCTCCGGCCATCGTCCGCCGCCCCGAAGAGGTAGACCGCGGTCCCGCTCGGCAGCCGGCGGCAGGAGTCGGCCGCCAGCCCCTTGCCGAGCAGGTCCAGGAAACCTTGACGCACCCGCTCGGCGATCTCCGGCGTGACCGCAGCCGGATCGGACGGCAGGGCCAGCCACGGGCGGTCCCCAGCGCCGCCCAGGACTCCCCAGTCCGCCTCGGTCAGCTCCAGCTCGAGGTCGTCCTGTGCGCGCGGCCGCGCATGCAGGTCCCATTCGACGACCACCCGGTCGCCACCCGGTCCGTACATGTCCGGGGCGTACCAGCGGCCGCGGGCGCCGAGCACGTCGAGGTTGAAGTGGCCGTTGCGGATCTGGAACGGATCGTAGGTCCAGCGCATCCGGCTCAAGCCGTGGCTGAGCGCGACCTCGCGCTGAGCGTGCTTGAGCAGGCGGCCCAGGCCGTGGCCCTGCTGGTCGGCGGCGACCACGGCCGACTGCGAGTAGTGGTAGAAGCCGCGTCGGTCGGTGCCGCAGAAGCCGTAGGCGAAGGCGACGAGCCGATCGTCCTCGTCGAGGACGCCGACGACCGAGCCGCCGTTGCTGACCAGGGCGCCGAGGAGTCGCGGGTTCAGCGCGTACTCGGGGTCCTGGTAGCCGAAGACCGCGCGGTACAGCGCGGCCGCCTCCGCGAACCGCTCTGCGGTGGTGAGCGTGACGGGCCGGAACGCCACTACGGTCTCCTCAAAGATATGAAACGGATCTTGATGCCGTCTTGAGTAAATCCCTCACAGACAGAGGCAGTCAATCGGTGACCGAATGATGATACGTTGACTATCCATGAGGATCATCGACCGCCTGCGCGAGTACGTCGAGCATGAGACCCCGACCGGGGCGGCAGACGCCCTGAATGCCTTCGCCGACCGCCTCCTGGATCGGTACGGCGACCTCGGCGGCACCGCCCGGCGCGTGCCGGCAGCGACCGGCGACCACGTCGTCGCCGACTTCCCCGGCCACGGTCCACGCGCCGGTGAAGCACCGCTGCTGTTCCTCGGGCACCACGACACGGTCTGGCCGATCGGAAGGCTGGAGCAGATGCCGTGGCGCGAGCAGGACGGCGTGATCCACGGGCCCGGCGTGTTCGACATGAAGGGCGGCCTCGTGGTCCTGGAGACCGCGCTCGAGCAGGTCGCCGGCCACGACCACCGCCCGGTCCGGGTGATCGTGACGGCCGACGAGGAGGTCGGTTCACCGTCGGCCCGCGAGCTGGTCACCGCCGAGTCGGCCGGCGTGGTCGCAGCGCTCGGCCTCGAACCGCCGCATCCCAACGGCGACGTGAAGACGTCCCGCCGCGGCAGCAGCCGGGTCCGGATCGAGGTCACCGGCCGCGAAGCGCACGCGGCCCTCGACCCGGGCCGCGGCGTCTCGGCGATCGACGAGCTCGTCGACCAGCTGATCGTCGTCCGGGCCTTGGTCGCCCGGTACGGCGACGTGTTGTGCAACGTCGGCACGATCACGGGTGGCGGCCGGACGAACGTCGTACCAGGTCAGGCGTCGGCCGAGCTCGGGTTCCGGTTCGTCGATCCGGAGACCGAGCGTGCGGTGCTCGATGCCGTGACCGGACTCCAGCCGGTACGGCGGGACGCCGTACTGACCGTGTCTGTGATGTCGAACCGGCCGGCCTGGCAGCCGTCAGCAGCCGTGAACGAGCTGCTGGCTCAGGTCGCCGAGGCCGGCCGATCGGTTGGTCAGGAAGTCGGCGGGAAGGCGGCTTCGGGTGCGGCCGACACCAACCTGACCGGGTGGCTGGGGGTGCCGACGCTCGACGGCTTCGGCCCGCGTGGGAAGGGCGCCCACGCGAGCCACGAGCAGGTGATCGCGGCGAGCCTGGCCGAACGGGCCGACCTGGTCGCCGCGATCATCAGGACGATCTAGAGATCCCGCTGAGCTAGCGCGGGTAGACCTCCTTGACCGTGCCGGCCGAGCCGCCGCCCCGTCGGGTCGGCTCGGCCGCCGCCAGGATCGCTCCGCCGGGCAGGAACTCCAGGGCCGCGACCGCACCGATCTCGGCGGCCGAGGTGAACGCGTCGCCGGACGGGACGAGGACGTGACCGTACGGCTTGAGCACGGCGTCGTACGCGGTGATGAACGGCGGCTCAGCCGTCACGTTGGCGGTGTTGCGCTGCGAGGCCCGCGGCGCGGCGATCGCCTGGGGCAGCGTCATGCCGCGGTCGAGCCGGTTGGTCAGCGTCTGCAGGACCGTGGTGATGATGGTCGAACCACCTGGCGAGCCGAGCGCCAGGAACGGCTTGCCGCCGCGCAGCACGATCGTCGGCGACATCGACGACCGCGGCCGCTTCCCGGCCTCGATGCGGTTCGGGTCGTTGACATTCGGTACGGCGGAGAAGTCGGTCAGCTCGTTGTTCAGCAGGAAGCCGCGGCCCGGGACGGTGATGCCGCTACCGCCGGTCTGCTCGATCGTCAGCGTGTAGGAGACGACATTGCCCCACTTGTCCGCGGCGACCAGGTGCGTCGTCGACAGTCCCTCGGTGTCCGGCCGGTCGGTGACGGTGGTTGCCGGCGCACAGGGCTCGTAGTCGCCGTCGGGCGAGCCGGCCGCAACCGGCTTGACGGCCGCCTTGTCCGGGTCGATCAGGCAGGACCGCTCGGCGCCGAAGCCACGGGACAACAGTTCCTTGGTCGGCACGTCGACGTACGCCGGGTCGCCGACGTACGCACCGCGATCCGCGAACGCGAGCGCGGACGCCTCGAGGTAGGTGTGCAGCGCCTGCGGAGTCGTCATCTGCCGCAGGTGCTGCGGCGTGAGGATGTTGAGCGCCTCACCTACCGTCGTGCCACCAGAGGACGACGGCGCCATCCCGTAGACGTCCAGACCGTCGTACCGGACCTTGGTCGGCGCCCGGTCGATCGTGTCGTACGCCGCCAGATCGGCGGTGGTGAGCTTGCCGGGGAAGACCGGCAGCGTCGCGGTCGCGGTCTTCGGCGGGTTCTGCGCGGTCGCCGCCATCTCCGCCGCGAGCGGGCCGTTGTAGAACGCGGACGGGCCCTTCTTCCCGATCAGCCGGTAGGTGTCGGCGAGGTCCGGGTTCTTGAACACCGAGCCGACCACCGGCGCGTCGCCGTTCGGCAGGAACAGCTCGGCCGTCGGCACGATCTGGGCGAACCGGGCCTTGTTGTCGAGCGTCTGGCCGCGGAACGTCGCGTCCACCACGAAACCGCGGTCGGCCAGGTCCGCGGCCGGCTTCAGGGCCTTGCCCAGCGACAGCGAACCCCACTGCTTCAGCGCCGAGTCCCACGTCGCCAGCGTCCCCGGCACGCCGACCGACAGGCCGGACGTCACCAGCTGCGCGAAGGGGTACGGCGCGCCGGTCGCCGGGTCGACGAACGAGTCGATCCTCATCCCGGCCGGGGCGGTCTCGCGACCGTCGATCGTGGAGACCTTGCGCTTCTTGGCGTTGTAGTAGACGAAGTACCCGCCACCGCCGATGCCGGCGGAGTACGGCTCGGTCACGCCGAGCGCGGCCGCGGTGGCCACTGCGGCGTCGACCGCGTTGCCGCCCCGGCGCAGGACGTCCAGCCCGACCTTCGTGGCCTCCGGGTCGACCGAGGACACGGCTCCGCCGAACCCGATCGAGGTCGGCGTCTTCACCGGCGGCTGCGGTGGACGTGCGGCCGCCGTACCGGCGGTCAGGACGGACAGGACAAGCGCACCAGCAGACAGGGATGCGACCAGCTTCTTCGGTGTCACCGGATCTCCCGCAGGCGTCGACGTACTAGGGACAAGCCCCTGCCTATCCCGAAGTCGGCGGTTGTGCCAGTTCTGGCGCGGCTAGTTGGCGCTAGTTGACGGTGCAGGAGGCCATGAAGCGTTGCAGGGTCGCGTCGTTCCAGGTTGCGTTGCCGGCCGGGAGCTCGACCAGGAGCCAGCGGTCGGCGAGCTTGACCTGGCCGCTGAGGCGGCCGTTCAGTGTGCCGATGTGGAAGGTCTTGCCGTCCGCGTCGACGACCCGGACGTCGGTCAGGCTGCGCGCCTGCGCGGCCGCCTGCAGCACGACCTTGGTGGCGACGTCCGAGGTCCGCACCGCCGTCGCGGACAGCACCACGCGATTCGGTGGGATCGGCGTCTCCGGCGTCCAGCCCTTCGGGGTGAGCGTGCAGCCGATCGTGTTCCACGGCTGCTGGTTCGCGACCAGCTCGACCATCGGGCCGGCGTACGTCGAGACCGACTCCTCCCCCTGGGCGATCATCGGCGACGGTGTCGCGGTCTCGCTCGCGGCCGCGGTCTGCTCGGTCTCGCCGGTCGCGACCTGGGAGCCGCCGTTGTTCCACCACTTCACCTGGTTGCCGACCGCGAGCACGGCGGCCGACACCGCGGCGACGCACAGGACACCGGTCACCCGGCGGCGCCGCTTGATCCGGCGCAGCGCGCGCCGGCCGCGGGCGACATCCGCGTCGATGTCGGCAGGCGGGAGCCCGTCCGCCGCCTGATCGGCGAACCCCTCCAGCAGTTTCTTGACCTCGTCCACTTCTAGCTACTCCCCGTCGCCGGATCCGATTCCTCACTCATCAGATCCTTCAGTCTCTTCAACGCCTTCGCTGTCTGGCTCTTCACGGTGCCCTCGGTGCAGTCCAGGATCCGCGCGCAGCTCGCCACGTCGAGATCCTGGAAGTACCGCAGCACGAGGACCGCGCGCTGCCGCGGCGCCAGCTCCAGCAGGGCCCGCCGCACCGCGACGGTGTCCACCGGGTCCACCTCGTCGGTGAACCGCGGCTCGAACGTCTCCGCGGTCACCAGCTCCGGGTGGCGCCCGGCCCGGCGGCGCTCGTCCAGGAACGCGTTGACCAGGATGCGGTGCGCGTACGGCCCGGCGCCCTCGTGGCGGATCCGGTGCCAGTGCACGTACACCCGGGTACAGGCGGTCTGGACCAGGTCCTCCGCGGTGTGCACGTCTCCCGCGGTGAGCAGCAGTGCCGTCCTCATCAGTCGGGTTCGGTCCGCGAGCAGGTACTCGCGGAACTCCGCCTCACGGTCACCCCCTCGCATGCCCTGTGCTTTCCTGCACCCCGACTACGTCACCGATCCCCCGTCGGTTGCCTTCGGCTATCACTCTTCGTGCCTTCTCCACCAGATCGGGGTCGTCGTACTGCAGCCAAGTGATGCGTTGGTCCTTACGGAACCACGAGTCCTGCCGCCGCGCGAACCGGCGGGTGGCCTGCGCGGTCCGCTCCCGGGCCTCGGGTTCACTGATCTCACCGTCGAGCAACGCGATCACCTGCGAGTAGCCGAGGGCCCGGTTGGCGGTCTTCCCCTCAAGCAAACCCTTGTTCAGCAGATCTCGCACCTCGTCCACGAATCCCGCGTCGAACATCCGGTCCACCCGCCGCCCGATCCGCTCGTCCAGCACCGGCCGCGGCACGTCGAGACCGAGCTGCACCGCGCCGGGATAGACGTAGCGGTGCTCGGGCAGCGTCGCGACGTACGGCCCGCCGGTGATCTCGATGACCTCCAGCGCCCGGACGATCCGCCGCCCGTTGCTCGGCAGGATCTGCGCGGCCGCCGCCGGGTCGATCTCGGCGAGCTTCTGGTGCAGCGCTCCGGACCCCACCTGCGCGAGCTCGTCCTCCAGCCGTTCCCGGACCGCAGCGTCGGTGCCGGGGAAGACGAAGTCGTCCAGGATCGCCCGCACGTACAGCGCCGACCCGCCGGTCAGCACCGGCACGACCTGCCGCCCGATGCAGTCGTCGATCGCCGCGCGAGCCAGCTGCTGGAACTCGGCCACGGTCGCTGTCTCGGTCACGTCGAGGATGTCCAGCAGATGATGCGGTACGCCGTCGCGCTCCGCCGTACTGATCTTCGCCGTACCGATGTCCATGCCGCGGTAGACCTGCATCGCGTCGGCGTTGACCACCTCACCGCGCCGGCTCTCGCCCAGGTTTTGGCCCAGGTTTTTGCACAGGGCAACGGACAGGTCGGACTTGCCGGCCGCGGTGGGACCGACGACCGCGACGACGAGTGGTTCGGCCATCACTCCAGTCTGGCAGCACCGCGGTGAAGACTGCGCCAAGAGGGTGCCGCCGGTCTTGTGGATGACCCGGGATCTTGGATAGGAACACTGCAGATCGCAATACTGATTACGGGAGGAACGAACACAGTGACGAATCCGATCGAAGAAGGCTCCGACCAGGCGAAGGAAGCCGTGGACCTCGGGGGCGACAGCCCGGAGCTCGACGCGCTGAAGGCCAGCGGGGGTGACATCGAGGTCAGCGGCGACGGGGGCGAGGGCGACTCCGGCGGCGACATCGAGTCGGGCGGCGACATCGAGTCCGGTGGCGACATCGAGGGCTCCGGAGTCTGACAAGCACAGCGGAGATCCCACAGTTCCGGCGTTGCAGATGCGAAGATCACCGCTAGCTGTCTGTAAGCATTCAACTACGCAGGAATGGGAGCCCCGCAGATGGGCATCTTCGACAAGTTCAAGGGCAAGGCCGAGGACCTGAAGGACAAGGCCGGCGACCTGGTCGACCAGCACGGCGACAAGGTGGGCCAGGGCCTGGACAAGGCCGGCGACTTGATCGACGAGAAGACGGGCGGCAAGTACGGGGACAAGATCGACCAGGGCGTCGACAAGGCCAAACAAGGCCTGGACAACCTCGACGGCCAGAACGACGACATCCCCGACACCAACCGCCCCGCCTGAGCTGTACCGGAGGGCCGCAAGAGAACCCCTTGCGGCCCTCCACCATGAAAGGACACGCCTACGGCGCGGCAGTTCTATCGGCCGCCTCCCGCAGTCCCGGTCCAGCCGCATCGGCGCGAACAACCTGGCAGCTGGTGAAGATCCGAGAGCACGCGCGAACTGCGAGGGTCGGAACAAACGCAGTCGCTCCCGTGCCCTACCCAGGTTGGAGACTCAGTCTCTAGACCACCAGGCACCCGCGGCCCGACGGAGAAGTGCCAGCTCCCCCGGCAGCATGCTGGAGAGGCTCGACCGGATGTGGAGAGGAGCTGGGCATGGGCGGGTCGGCTGGTTCGCCGATGGGGAAGACTTATCTGTCCACGGCGGTGACGGAGGACGGTAATCCCAAGCAGTTGGTCTCGGAGACACGCGTGCGGCTGGGGTTCGAGGAAGTGCCCAACCCGAACCAAGAGGGTCCGCGCGTGTACGACGTACTGCGGGCGTACGCCGGTTGCAACTGGATCGGTGCGTCCGCCGCGGCGGGTGAGTTGCTGGCCGGCGGCAAGCTGCGGATCGACGGATTCGAACTCACCCAGATCGGCGGCGAACCGCCCCTCCTGGCCCAGGACGATTGGCTGTGCGAGTTCCTGATGCGCCAACCCAACTGGCACCTGGACGGTGACCACCTCACCCTCACCTCAGCTGGTACGACGGTCACGCTGCTGGACAGGAAGGTCGCCGAACCCGACTTCCCGCTCGATGGGACCAGATGGAAGCTCGTCACGACCATCACGAACGGCGACCTGTTCCGCTACCACCATCGCGCCGAGGAGGCGTGGCTCACTTTCGACGGCGAGCGCCTGACCGGCTCGACCGGATGCAACGAAGTCTCCGGCACCATCACCCGTACCGGAAACGAGCTGACCTTCACCAGCGTCGTCGCCACCGACCGCGCGTGCACAGGGGAAACTGCCGAGGTCGAGACCGCGATCCTGACCACCCTCAGGACCAGAGTCGCCTACACCATCGATCACGACCGCCTAACCCTGATGACCCCAACCGGCATCGGCCTCGACCTCACCGCCGGCCCCTGAGGCAGAAAATCGACGGCAGCTCGAGATCCGCGTCTGCGCTTGTCAGCCGGCGTCTTCGGGGGTGCCGTATTCGTCGTGGCGGCGCCACCACTGGTACGGCGGTTCCTGAGGATAGCCCTCGGGTGAGTCTTCCCACTCCTCTTGGCGGCCGAGCGGGGTGATGTCGAGCAGGCTCCAGACGTTGCCGGTCTGTTCCGCCGAGCGCGCGTTCGTGAAGTAGGTGCGGTAGACCTCGTCGCCGTCGCGGATGAAGACGTTGAGGGCGAAGTACTCGTCGACGCCGAAGTCCTTCGAGAAGTCGTCCTGCGTCGTGTACCAGGGCACACCGTCCCAGCCCATGCGGGCGCGGTAGCGCTTGATGTCGGGCTGCGGAGCGGCGGAGACCATCACGAACGTGACGTCGCGGGCGTTCAGGTGTGCGAGGTGGCCGAGGTTGTCGGTGAACATCGCACAGCCGCTGCAGCCGCCCGCGGGCCAGTCAGCGACCCCGGGCTCGAAGAAGTGCCGGTAGATGATCAACTGGCGGCGTCCCTCGAAGAGGTCGGGCAGCCTCACCTTTCCGTCCGGCCCCTCGAAGGTGTACTGCTTCTCGACCCGGACCCACGGCAGCCGGCGGCGCTCGGCGGCCAGCGCGTCCTTCGCGCGAGTGTGCTCCTTCTCCTTGCGCAGAAGCTCTTCGCGGGCCGCGTTCCACTCCTCGGCCGACACGACAGGTGGCGTTTTCACGGAATCGCTCCTTTCGCTCCGAGCTGCTCCGGCTTGTCCGGAGGCGGGCAGCGCGAGTCGTCGACGTGGACGTCGTACTGCGCGGCCAGTACGAGCCTCATCGACCGCAGATCAGCTGAGCGCGCGGCCGCGCTGCGATCGATCGCCCGGTTTCCGTGCCGCAGGCCCCGTAAACTCGCCCCTCTCAGCTCACGGCGGCACGGGATCTGTGATTTGCCGGCGTCGGACATACTCGCGCAGCCCACTCGTTCAGCGGGATCAGCGCTCGGTTCCGGTGAGTGTGTAGAGCTCGAGGGTGATTCTCGGATCGTTCAAGTGGTTGATGGCCTGGATCAGCGTGTCGGCGTGTTCATGGTTGCGGTTGACCAGGAACCGCACCCGGTTCGCGCGATAGTCGACGCCGCCACTGATACCCGAGACACCTGCCCAGGCAGTCTGATGCTCGAGGAGCCGGGCGGCGACTTCCGTCAGCTCCAGGGCGGAGTACTGAACCTGCACGAACATCACGCGCAACCAAGTCGGGCTCGTGACCAGCAGGAGGAGTCGCGCCTGCTGAAGGGCATCCTCCGTCGTCATCTGGATCGTCAGCGTTGACGTCGATGCGTCCCACAGCATGCCCCCGTCGTACGCCTGCAGATGCTTCAGCGCGGCGCGAACCCGATCCCGCTCCTCCGAGTACCTGGCATCGCCCGTCACATCCAACGGCAGCGACCACTCCCGCTCGCCGGTCCCCTTGTCGTCTGCAGCCCCCACAACTGGATGCTAGGCATGAACCAGCAGCTCACGGTAGGGCCTTGGACAGCGAGGCCGCCGTCGTCTGGCCAGCGTGATCCGCCCTGATCTCGAAGCCGAGCGGCGCTCCGTCCCCGTCCGTTCGGCCAGGGATGTCGAGAATCCATCGTTATCTGCCGGGCTGGTCCATAGCCTTTGCTGACTCGGTCCAGGGCCCGGTGCGCCGACGGCTCAGGGGTGCCGGTCGAGGAACGTGGTGAGCTCCATGACGTACTCCGGGCGGTTGTCGCGGCGGACCGAATGGCCGGCGTTGGCGATGTGTGCCGCCTGGAAGTCGCCGGCCGCCGCTCGGGCACAGCTCTCCGCGTACTCGGTGGAGATCAGCGAGCCGCGTTCAGTGTCCCCATGGATCAGCAGTACCGGGCACGTGATCTCGGTCAGCAGGTCGGTCAGCGGGGCCGCTTGCTGAAACGGCAGCTCGAACAGATGCGGGTTGAGTTGCGCCTTCGACACAGCCCAGGGCTCGAGCTCGTCCTCGGGCCAGGCGGGCTGGTCGGATCGGCCCCGCGCGATCCGTGCCGGCAGGTCAAGTGCTCGGAGGTCCGCGAGCCATCCCGGTTCGGACCACGGTTCGTCGGGCTGGTTGCCAGACGGCTCACCAGTCGGCGGGTCCTCCAGCACAACCGCCCGAACCAGGTCCGGCCTCGACGCAGCCAGGTAGGCGGCCGCCATCGCACCCATCGAATGGCCGACCACGACCACCCCGCCGTCACGGGGCTGGCTCGACAGCACAAGGGCGGCATCGTCGCGGTGTGCCGCATAGCGCAAAGGTTCGTCTGGAAGCCCGGACTCGCCGTGCCCGCGCGCATCAATCGCGAGCGCCCGAATCCCAGGCATCGCGCCGATCAGCGGATCCCAGCACTGCGCAGAGTCGGAGAACCCGTGCAGGAAGGCCACCTCGGCCGCCGCCTCATCGGTCCGGTACCACGCCAGATGGCCCGTCCTACCTCGCACGCCGAACATGCTTGCGGACAATAGCGCAAACCCGCGCACGCTCAGCCTCTAGGTCAGGCGGCTGAGCATCTCCTCGGCGTGGGCCTTGGCGCCGGCGTGACGTGATGCCGGCGAGTCTCGACAGCGCCTGGCGCGTTGCTGTTGGATCGGGTGGTTTGACCAGTCGCACCGATGGTGCGACCTGCCGACAGATGGAGCGCTCAGTGCCGACGACCGACTACGACGACTTCGCCGAGGCGTACTCCGCGGACAACGAGGTCAATCTGCTCAACGGCCACTACGAACGCCCGGCGATGCTGAGCCTTGCTGGTGACGTGGCCGGCCGTCGCATCCTCGACGCCGGCTGTGGCTCCGGTCCGCTGACAGCGGCGCTCCGTGACAGGGGCGCGATCATGACCGGCTTCGACCTGAGCCCGGCAATGATCGAACTGGCCCGCCGAAGGCTGGGCGAGGACGCCGACCTGACCGTCGCCGACCTGGCCAAGCCGCTCCCGTACGCCGACACCGCATTCGATGACGTGGTGGCCTCCCTCGTCCTGCACTATCTGGAGGACTGGACCGAGCCGCTCGCAGAGCTCCGCCGGGTGCTGAAGCCGGGCGGGCGCCTCATCCTGTCGGTGAACCACCCGATCCTCTACACGGCGTTGAACCCCGATGCCTACTACTTCGACGTCGCCGCGTTCTCGTACGACGCCGAGCACGCCGGCCGCACGGTCGTCTACACGAACTGGCACCGGCCACTTCAGTCGATGACCGACGCCTTCACGGCGGCAGGCTTCCGAATCTCGGTCGTCAGCGAGCCGCCGATCTCCCCGGACACGCCGAGCGAACTCCGTCCGCAGGATCTGAAGCACCCGGCGAGGTTCATCAGCTTCATCTTCTTCGTCCTCGAGGCGTGCTGACTCGACATCCAGCCGGCTGACGTGGCCTACGTCGACCGACGGAGTAGTCGCATCTACTCGAGGTTCTGTTCTTCCAGCTGGTACGACGTGGCTGGGCTACCGGACGTTGGAGGATCCGCTGGTCCATGCGCGCTCGAGCGATGGGCGGCCGCGCGAACAGTTCGCGCTGCGCCGATGCGCCGATAGAACAGCCGCCGCGAAGCGACGACCGCTCTTCGTCGGTCCGGGTCCACGCCCATCCGCCAACCACCCGGGCACGGATCAACAGTCCGCGCCGCGCCGGAGGCGCCGACAAGACTGCCGCCGCGAAGCGGCGACCGCTCCCCCGCCGGCCCGGGTCCGCAGCACATCGCGCCTCACGCGCGGCCGCGTCCACGGTTCGCGGTGCGCCGCAAGAACTGCCGCCGTGGAGCGGTGTCCTCTGGCTGCGTGATGGGGTGAGTCGGTGGGGGTGGTTAGGGTCGGGGTATGGATCGGTTTCGGGTGGTGCCGGCGGCTTATGTGGTGTTGCGGCGGGGGGATCAGGTGTTGATGTTGCTGCGGGCCAACACCGGATACATGGATGGGTACTGGGCGGTGCCGGCGGGGCATGTGGAGAAGGACGAGTCGGTGTTCGAGGCGGCGATTCGGGAGGCTCGGGAAGAGGTTGGGGTGGAGATCGAGCCGGGGGATCTGGTGCCGGTGACTGCGATGCATCGGACCGGGGGCAACGGGGAGTGGATCGACGAGCGGGTGGACTTCTTCTTCACGGTGTCGAAGTGGCGGGGTGAGCCGCGCTTGATGGAGCCGGGGAAGGCTGATGGGCTGGACTGGTTTGCGCTGGACAAGCTGCCCGATCCGGTGGTGCCGCATGAGGCGCGGGTGCTGGCTGGGTTGTACGGCGGTGGGCTGCCTGCGGTGATCGCTCAGGGCTTCTGACCCTGCAGATCCACACCTGTGCCTACAGGTGGCGCCACGAACCGCAGGTCCCGCCGGTTGGCTGGGTTGGGCGGTGCATCCAATCAGCTGAGTTCACCATGCGTCGGGTGGGGCGTGGGGAACGTTTGGCTGGGGTTTACCTGGGGTGGGGCTTAACCGTTTTAGAGTTCGCTGCTGGGTCAGCGAACTTGGAGGCGGGATGGACGACGGGACCAGTCGGCGCAGGGTGTTGCAGGCGGGGGTGCTTGGGGCGGGGGTGATGATCGCGCCCGGTCTGCTCGGCGCGGAGGAGGCCGCGGCGGCAACGAAGGCGGCAGGCCAAGCGGCGTCACAAGCGGCAGCGGGCCAAGGGGCCGACACCGATGATCCGCGGTTCACGGTGGCTGTGGTGCCGGATACGCAGTACTTGTTCGACCTGGATCGGGGGGACTCGGCGCCGTTGGTGGCGAGTTTCGAGTACCTGGTGGAACAGCGGCGGGACGAGAACATCGTGTTCGTCGCGCATCTCGGGGACGTGGTGGAGAACGCGCAGGCGTCCGAGTTCGCGCAGGCCGACCCGGTGTTCAAGGTTCTCGACCGGGCCTGGATGCCGTACTCCGTGCTGGCCGGCAACCACGACATCGACGCGTCCAAGGACGACACGCGCGGCGATTCGGCGTACCTGAAAACCTTCGGCCCGCAGCGGTTCAAGCGGATGGCGACGTACGGCGGATCCACGCAGAACGGGTACAACAGCTACCACGTGTTCCGCGCGGCCGGGCGGCAGTGGTTGCTGCTGGCAATGGACTGGCGGCCGTCGGACGCGAGTTTCGCCTGGGCCCGCGGGGTGATAGCGGCGCACCCGCGGATGCCGGTCATCCTGACCACACACGAGCTGGTCAACGCCGACCACGGCAACCCGGTCGCGTACTTCACCGCCCACGGCAACCGGGTCTGGGACCAGCTGATCGATGACAACGACCAGATCTTCCTCACCCTGAACGGGCACTTCTGGCCGCCCGGCCGGGTGGTCCGGAAGAATGCCGCCGGCAACGACGTGCACCTGCATCTGACCAACTACCAGGACCGGTACTACGGCGGGTCGGCGATGGTCCGGCTCTACCACTTCGACCTGGCCCGGAACACGATCGACGTGGAGACGATCGCGCCGTGGATCCTCGGCCAGGACCCGGCCCGGCGCAGTGAGCTGGCCGATGGCGAGATCGAGCTGACCGACGACACCAACCGGTTCAGTGTGCCGATCGACTTCGAGCAGCGGTTCGCCGGGTTCGCCCCGATCCCGGTGCGGCCGGCCCGGCCGGCGACGCAACTCGTGATCCCGGGCACAGCGGCGTACTGGAGGTTCGACGGGCCGCTCGCGGACACGGTGACCGACCACTCCGGCCAGGGCAACCACCTGACCAGAGTCCAGCTCGCAGGCGAGCCGCCACGCCCGTCGACCGAGTTCCACCCGGACCAGCCGGGTCACGCCAGCTGGTTGTTTGCCGGTGGCAAGCGGCCGGCTCGCGGAGGATATCTGCGTACGGCGGACAACGCGCCGCTCAACGCGATGACGTTCACCAAGGGCTACACGATCGAGGCGTTCGTGAAGCTCGCCGACGACGGCGCCGACCACGCGTGGGAGGGACTGCTGAGCCGGATGGGCACCGGCAAGGACGCGGGCAAGACCGGCAGCGACCCGTTGGAGCCGGTCGTCAACCTGGCGTTCTCCGGCGGTCGCCAACTGCAGTGGGCGGTGTACCCGGTCGACCGCAACGACACGTTCACCAACTGGGGCCACGAGCAGGTCGCCGGCCGGTGGTTCCACCTCGCAGTCGTCAACGACGGACAGCACTCCACTCTGTACGTCGACTCGTCGCCGCTACTCCGCAATCCGGCGACCCCGTCGAACGGGCTCGCGACCGCGGGCCAGCCGTGGCTGGTGGGCGCGAACCACTACGACAACGTGATCGAGCAGGCCTTCGCCGGGCACATCGGCGAGCTCAGGATCGTCACCCGCGCGCTCAAGCCGTCGCAGTTCCTCAACGCCTAAAGGTAGGAGCGGATCAGCTCTTCCTGCGCGGGCAGCAACGCCAACTCCTCCGGGGTGAGGGTGACGTTGCGCCCGCGTACGGCGAGGGCGCCGGGCAGACCCGGGGTCGGGTCGATGGAGTTGGCGAGGTAGGCGCCGAGCGCTTCGTGCAGGAGCGGTGTCAGGGCTTCGAACGAGGAGTCGAGCGCGACCTGGGCGAAGATGATCGCGGTCATCGCGACATCGAACGCGGCGGTGCCTTCCTCGGCGTTGCGCCAGTCGATGACGACCGGGCCGTCGGCGGTCGCGATCACGTTCAGCGGGTGCAGGTCACCGTGTACGACGACCAGACCCGGCGCACCGCTTGGGGCGGGGATCGCCTGCAGGCGGCGGTGCAGGTCGGCGTGGATCTCGCCTACCTGGGTGGCGGTGAGGTCGCCGGCGATCGCGGCGTCGCCGAGGGTCGGGCCGTCGAGGCGCTGCACGACCATGTCGGGCCCGTCGACCTCGCGGACGGCGGGCACCGGGTAGTCATACTGCGCGACGTGCCGCATGAAGTCGGCCTCGTCCCGCACCGGATGCCCGTTGCGGTAACGCCTCAACACCCAGGACTCGTCGAGGGCGTAAACGTCCGCATCCCGCCCAGCAGCAAACGGCTCGGCGTCAGGCGGGAGGAGGGCCGTCACCCGATCTGGCAGCCGCCGACGGCTGGCTCGAGGGGCTTGGCGCCAATCGTCGGCATGCCGAGCATCACACCGGGAGACGCCGGGCCCGCCGGGTTGTCCTGGGCGCGTTCCCAGGCGTCGCCGGCGCGGGTGCGGCGTACTGAGCCGAAGACGTCGGCGACCAGGTGGTGCGGGGCGCCGTACGTGACCTCGACCGTTGCCACGTCACCCGGTCGCGGCGCCTCGACGCCCTCGGGGAGCGCGAAGTGGACCAGCCGGTTGTCGCGCGCCCGCCCGCTCAGCCGGTGGGTCGCGGCGTCCTTGCGTCCCTCCCCCTCGGCCACGAGCACCTCGAGCGACCGCCCGACGATCTTCTTGTTCTCTTCCCAGGCCATGTCGTCCTGCAACGCGACCAGCCGCTCGTACCGCTCCTGTACGACGTCGCGCGGAACCTGGTCCGCCATCGACTCGGCCGGTGTCCCCGGACGCTTCGAGTACTGGAAGGTGAACGCACCCGCGAACCGCGCCTGCCGGACCACGTCGAGCGTGCCCTCGAAGTCCTCCTCGGTCTCCCCCGGGAACCCCACGATGATGTCGGTCGTGATCGCCGCGTCCGGCATCGCCGCCCGCACGTCCTCGATGATCTTGAGGTACCGGTCGCGCCGGTACGAGCGCCGCATCGCCTTCAGCACCCGGTCCGAGCCGGACTGCAGCGGCATGTGCAGCGAGGGCATCACGTTCGGCGTCTCGGCCATCGCCTCGATCACGTCGGCGGTGAAGTCGCGCGGGTGCGGCGAGGTGAACCGGACCCGCTCCAGCCCGTCGATCGTGCCGCAGGCGCGCAGCAGCTTGCCGAAGGCGTAGCGGTCGCCGAACTCGACGCCGTACGAGTTCACGTTCTGACCCAGCAGCGTCACCTCCAGCACGCCCTCGGCGACCAGCGCCTCGACCTCGGCCAGCACGTCGCCCGGGCGGCGGTCCTTCTCGCGGCCGCGCAGCGCCGGGACGATGCAGAACGTGCAGGTGTTGTTGCAGCCGACGCTGACCGACACCCAGGCCGAGTACGGCGACTCGCGCCGGGTCGGCAGCGTGGACGGGAACACCTCGAGCGACTCGAGGATCTCGACCTGCGACTCCTGCTGCACCCGGGCCCGCTCCAGCAGCACCGGCAGCGAACCGATGTTGTGCGTGCCGAAGACCACGTCGACCCACGGCGCCTTGCGAACGATCGACGCCTTGTCCTTCTGCGCCAGGCAGCCGCCGACCGCGATCTGCAGGTCGGGGTTGCGAGCCTTCACCGGCGCCAGGTGGCCGAGGTTGCCGTACAGCTTGTTGTCGGCGTTCTCCCGGACCGCGCAGGTGTTGAAGACGACCACGTCTGCCTGGTCACCCTCGGGCGCGCGGACATAGCCCGCGTCCTCCAGCAGGCCGCGCAGCCGCTCGGAGTCGTGGACGTTCATCTGGCACCCGTAGGTGCGGACCTCATAAGTACGCATGACAGCCACCAAGAGTACGTGCCGCGGTAGACAAATCCCTACCTGGGATGCGCAGCCTGCACCCCCTGACCAGGCCGCGCCGCGCGAGAATAGTGAAGGGCATGAACAGTTCTCGCCGTCAGTTCCTCGCCCGCACCGCCGCCGGCGCCGCTGTGATCGCCGGCGGCACGACCTTCACGGCCGGTCAGGCTGTGGGAAGTCCGAAGCACGTCACCGCCCTCACCAAGGTGACCGTCATCGACGTCGCGACCGGCCGCCGGGACCGCAACCAGACCGTCCTGATCAGCGGGGACCGGATCATCGGCGTCGGCCGCCACCTCCCGGTCCCACGCGGCGCCGTCGAGCTCGACTTCACCGGCAAGTTCGTCATCCCCGGCCTGGCCGACATGCATGTCCACAGCATCGGCGACGAGCGGGTGTCTCCCCCGCTCTATCTGGCGAACGGCGTCACCACGGTCCGCGAGATGGCCGGCACCAACCCGGCCCTGTACGACTGGCGCGACCGCATCGAGGCCGGCACCCTGCTCGGCCCGCGAATGGTGGTCGCGAGCAACATCATCGACGGTGACCCCACCCTGTGGGACCCGAACCTGATCCAGGTGATCGTGGTCGACGACGAGCCGTCCGCGCGGGCCGCCGTACGACGGGTGAAGGCCGAAGGCGCCGACTTCGTCAAGGTGTACTCGCGCCTGAGCCCCGCGTCGTACGGCGCCATCCTCGACGAGGCCCGCAAGACCGGCCTGACCGTGCACGGCCACGGGCCCGACCAGCTCACCTCGCAGCAGGTCAGCAACGCCGGCCAGCGCAGCATCGAGCACATCCACTCGCTCGGCCTCGCCGTCTCCGCCTGGGAGGTGGAGGTACGGCGGATGGTCCGCGACATCACGGTGAAACCCGGTGACTACAACGCCTGGTTCCGCCAGCTGCACCCGATCGAGTGGTTCGCGGCGAACAGCTTCAGCCGCGCCCGCGCCGCCGACGTGTTCGGCACGCTGCGCCGCAACCGCACCCGGGTCACGCCGACGCTCACCATGCACAGCGTGCTCGACAAACCCGACTATGCGACCCTCGACCCGGCGCTGAGGAAGTACCTGAGCGCGGACGCGGTGTTCACCTACGACTACGCGCTCGAGAACCTCTACAAGGCCAACCGCCCGGCCGAGGAGATCGCCCGGCAGCACGAGATGTGGGCGTGGCGGCAACGATTCGTCCGCGAGCTCTTCGCGTCCGACGTCCCGATCCTGGCCGGCACCGACACCGGAACGCCGTACTCGGTCCCCGGTTTCGCGCTGCACGACGAGCTCGAGCTCCTCGTCGGCGCCGGCGCGACCCCACGCCAGGCCCTGTACGCCGCCACCGTCGAGCCGGCCCGGTTCCTCGGCCTGCGCGACGACCTGGGGTCGGTCGAACCACGCAAGGTCGCGGATCTCGTCGTACTGGACGCGGATCCGCTGCGGGACATCCGCAACACCCGCCGGATCCACACCGTGATCACGCGCGGCCGGGTGATCTCACCCACAGCGCGGCAGCGGATGCTCGCCGAGGTCGAGGCGGCGGTGCAAGAGCCTCCGACGGCGGCCACGATCCCCGCAGGTGGTTGCTGCTGACACTCTTCGAGCAGCCTGTGACCGGACGGTCACAGGCTGCTCGCCTATATTGCAGATCGTTACCACCGTGGAACCGACCAGCGCTGCGACGGCACCCCCGCCTCCGCTAGGTTCTGGCCATGAGCGATTCCGGAACCTCGACTCAGGACACCAGTCGGGCGGCCGGTCTGGTGACCCTGACCGACGTCAACAAGCATTTCGGCGACCTGCACGTCCTGAAGGACATCAACCTGTCCATCGACAAGGGCGAGGTCGTCGTGGTGATCGGACCGTCCGGGTCCGGCAAGTCGACGCTCTGCCGCGCGATCAACCGGCTGGAACCGATCGACACCGGCAGCATCTCGCTGGACGGGCAGCCGCTGCCGAGCGAGGGCAAGGCCCTGGCCAGGCTGCGGGCCGACGTCGGCATGGTGTTCCAGTCGTTCAACCTGTTCGCGCACAAGACGATCCTGCAGAACGTCACGCTCGGTCCCTGCAAGGTCCGCAAGACGGACCCGAAGGCGGCCGAGCAGCGGGCGATGGAACTGCTGGAACGGGTCGGGGTGGCCAACCAGGCCTCGAAGTACCCGGCTCAGCTGTCCGGCGGCCAGCAACAGCGCGTCGCGATCGCGCGGGCGCTGGCGATGGACCCGAAGGTCATCCTCTTCGACGAGCCCACCTCGGCGCTCGACCCGGAGATGATCCAGGAGGTCCTCGAGGTGATGATCGACCTGGCCAAGCAGGGAATGACGATGGTCGTGGTCACGCACGAGATGGGGTTCGCCCGGACCGCGGCGAACCGGGTGGTGTTCATGGCCGACGGCGAGATCGTCGAGGAGGCCACCCCGGAGCAGTTCTTCACCAACCCCACCTCGCGGCGTGCCCAGGACTTCCTCGGCAAGATCCTGAAGCACTGACGTCCGCCCGCTGCCGTACCAGCAACCACACGAAGGGGAACCAGATCATGAGAATGCGCAACCTCGTCGCCACCCTCGGCGTCGCGGCGCTCGCGCTGACCGTCGGCGCCTGCGGAGAGGACGAGCCCGCGGCCGGTGGCGGCGGCACCGGAGACGGCGCCGCGTCCGACGCGTGCGGCGAACTGCACAAGTTCACGACTGCCTCCGGCGTCGACGTCGCCGGCAGCGCGACCTTCACCAAGATCAAGTCCCGCGGCACCCCGGTCGTCGGCGTGAAGGCCGACCAGCCGAACCTCGGGTACAAGGACGCCGACGGCAAGCGCTGCGGCTTCGACATCGAGGTCGCCCGGATGGTCGCGGCCAACCTGGGCTTCGACCCGGACAAGATCGAGTACAAGGAGATCCCGTCGGCGAACCGCGAGACCGCGCTGGCCGGTGGTGAGATCGACTACTACGTCGGCACCTACTCGATCACCGACAAGCGCAAGACCCAGGTGGGCTTCGCCGGCCCGTACTTCATCGCCGGCCAGGACCTGCTGGTCCGCAAGGACGACACCTCGATGGACGCCGGCAAGACCGCGCTGAAGGGCAAGAAGGTCTGCTCGGCGACCGGCTCGACCCCGATCCAGCGGGTCAAGGACGAGCAGCTCACCGAGGCGAGCAACATCTCCGAGTTCAAGACGTACTCCGAGTGTGTCTCGCAGCTGCTGGACAGCAAGGTCGACGCCGTCACCACCGACGACGCGATCCTCAAGGGCTACGCGGCGACCGCACCCGACGAGCTGCGGGTGGTCGGCAAGCCGTTCAGCACCGAGAAGTACGGCATCGGCCTGCCGCTGGCCGACAAGGCACTGCGCGAGAAGGTGAACACCATCCTGGAGACGTCGGCCACCGACGGCACCTGGAAGGCGATCTACGACGAGACGCTCGGCAAGTCGGGTTCGGACTCGACGCCGCCGCCGCTCGAGAAGTACTGATCCACTCCGGCCGCGGCGTCCTGACGGGCGTCGCGGCCGGCCTGCGCTCCGCTCGCCGGGGAGCGCGCTCCACTCATTTGGAAGGTCGCGATGCTCTCGGTCCTCACCGACAACTGGGAACTGTTCGTCGACGGTTTCTGGACCACGCTCAGGCTGTTCCTGATCGCCGCGGTGCTGAGCCTGGTGCTCGGCACGATCCTGGCCGGATTCCGGGTCTCCCCGGTCCCGGCGCTGCGCGCCGTCGGCACCGGCTACGTGAACGTGCTGCGGAACACCCCGCTGACCCTGGTGTTCGCGTTCCTCGTCTTCGGCGCCCCGAAGATGCAGATCTCGCTGCCGGACTTCTTCTGGTCCGCGGTGGTCGCGCTGACCGTCTACACCTCGGCGTTCGTCTGCGAGATCGTGCGGTCCGGCATCAACACGATCCCGGCCGGCCAGGCCGAGGCCGCCCGCTCGGTCGGGATGACGTTCATGCAGGTGCTGGGCATCGTCGTCCTCCCGCAGGCCTTCCGGGCGATCGTGCCGCCGCTGACCAGCGTGATGATCGCGTTGCTGAAGAACACCACGATCGCGGCCGGTTTCTCCGTCGCGGAAGCCGGTGCGATCCCGGCGGTGATGGCCGAGCGCGGTGAGAACCAGATCGCCACGCTGGTCTGGATCACCGTCGGCTTCCTGATCCTGATCATTCCCCTGGTCTTCCTCCAGCGGTGGGCCGAGCGACGGACGGCGGTGGCCTGATGAGTGCGGTGCTGTACGACGTACCCGGCCCGCGCGCCAGGGCACGCAACCGGATCCTCAACGCGGTCGTCATCCTCGTGCTGCTGGCCGCCATCGGCTGGGTGATCTACCGGCTGAACCAGAGCGGGCAGTTCGCCGAACGCCGCTGGATCCAGTTCACCTACTCGTCGATCCAGCAGGAACTGTGGAACGGCCTGCTCAACACGCTCAAGGCGGCCGGTCTGGCCGCGGTGCTCGCGCTCGTGTTCGGTGCCGTGTTCGCGGCGGCGCGGATCAGCGACCACTGGTGGTTCCGGGCGCCGGCGACCTTCGTCGTCGAGCTGTTCCGGGCCATCCCGCTGCTGATCCTGATGTTCTTCTTCTACTACGGCAACCTGCAGTTCGACCTCGGCCTGGGCCCGTTCTGGGCGGTCGTGTTCGGGCTGACGCTGTACAACGGCTCGGTGCTGGCGGAGATCTTCCGGGCCGGTATCGCCGCCGTACCGAAGGGTCAGCGTGAAGCGGCGTACGCGACCGGTCTGCGCAAGAACCAGGTGGTCCGGCTGATCCTGTTGCCGCAGGCCATCACGTCGATGCTGCCGGCCATCGTCAGCCAGCTCGTCGTGCTGCTGAAGGACACCGCGCTCGGCTTCATCATCACCTACGCCGAGCTGCTCTACGTGGGCAAGCAGATGGGTGGCCGGCTCCAGTACGGCTTCCCGTACATCCCGACGTACATCGTCATCGCGATCATCTACATCGGCCTGTGCTCGCTGCTGTCGATCCTGGCCCGCTACCTCGAAGGCCGCTCCCGCCGTCAGCGCAAGGTGCGTGGGACTCCCCCACCGTCGGCCGCCGAAGCAGCCACGTCGGCAGAAGCTCCGCTCTGACAACCACAGTGCCCCCGGTACGCCGTACCGGGGGCACTGTCATGGGTCGCCGCGGGAGTCCAGGGGGTCAGCGCAGCGTGTTGAAGGAGTCGCGGATGATCTCCAGCGCCTCGGTGGTCTCGGCCTCGGTCAGCGTCATCGGCGGGGCCATCCGCAGCACGTTCCCGTACAGGCCGCCCTTGCCGACCAGCAGGCCGCGGTTCTTGGTCTCCTGCTGGAGTTTGGCGGTGGTGGCCGCGTCGGGGCTGCGGTCCTCGGGCTTGACGATCTCGGCGGCCAGCATCAGGCCCTTGCCGCGGACGTCGCCGAGCTCGGGGAACTCCTCGGAGATCCCGCGCAACCCGTCGGCGAGCTGGGCGCCGCGCTTGGCAGCGTTCGCCTGCAGGTCCTTGTCCAGCAGGTAGTCGATCGTCGCCTTCGCCGCGCTGGTGGAGATCGGGTTGCCGCCGAAGGTGGACAGCGAGTTCGCCTTCAGGCTGTCCATCAGGTCCGGCCGGGCCACCACGCCGCCGATCGCGAACCCGTTGCCCAGGCCCTTCGCGAACGTCATCGCGTCCGGCACCACGTCGTGCGCCTGGATCCCCCAGAAGTGCTCACCGGTCCGGCCCCACCCGGTCTGCACCTCGTCAGAGATGAACAGGATGCCGAACTCGTCCAGCACCTCCTTGAAGGCGCCGTACAGGCCGTCCGGCGGGGACGAGAACCCGCCGACGCCCTGGATCGGCTCGGCGATCAGGCAGGCGACGTCGCCGGACGTGGTGGTCTCGATGACGTTGCGCAGATCCTCGACACACACCTTGATGTAGTCGGCGTCGGGCAGGTCGCGGAACGGGCTGCGGTACCGGTACGCGCCCTGCACGTACTGCACGTTCACCGGCGACAGACTGCTCGCGGACCAGCCCCGGTTGCCCGTGATCGCGACCGTGCCGAACGCGCGGCCGTGGTACGAGTTCCGCATCGCCAGCACCTGGTTGGAGCGGCGGTTCTGGGTGGCGAGCAGCAGCGCCGTCTCGTTCGCCTCGGTGCCGGAGTTGGCGAAGAACACCTTGGCGCCCGGGATCCCGGACAGCTCGGCGATCTGCTCGGCCAGCTCGATCTGCTTGCGGATCAGGTACACGGTCGAGGTGTGCGCGATCCCGCTGGACAACTGCTCGCGGACGGCGTCGGAGATCTCGGCGATGTCGTAGCCGATCGCGTTGGTCAGGATGCCGGCGAAGAAGTCGAGGTAGGTGGCGCCCTGGCCGTCGGTGACCCGGCGGCCGGACCCCTGCACGATCTCGATCGGCTCCTCGTAGTACAACGCGAGCCAGTCCGGCATGACGGCCTTGTGACGCTCCCAGAGCTCCGCATGTGTCATGTCCTAAGCATTACCTCATCGCGGCGCTTGCTCATAGTCGCGGTCTATCCGCACTAAGGTGCTCTGCGTGACATTGCCGAGCATCCCGCACGTCGACATCGAGTCGCTGGGGCACTTCGACCGGATCGTGGCCGCCGGGGCCCAGACGATGGAGGGCTGGCGGGTGCAGTCCGTCGACCTGTCCGGGCGTACGGCGGAGCTCCTCGAGCTGGACCCGCGCGGCTCGCTGTTCCTCGGCTGCGCCTTGGAGGAGAAGGCCGAGGCCTGGATCCGCGACGGCGGCGGCCTGGTCTTCCCCGCCATCCCGTCGCTGCCGTTCGACGCCTACCGCGGCACGCTGTACGACGCCGAGGAGCTTTACGCCGGCCTGGAGAGCGGGTACGACGCCACTCCGGACGCCAGGATCTACGCCTGGTCCCGGCAGCACGACGAGAAGGGCGACACCAGCCGCACCCTCGCGGCAGCGCTGCACGACCACGCCATCGCCGACGCTCTGACCGAGCTTCCCGACGACCGGCCCTGGATCGGCGTCATGGGTGGCCACGGGATCGCTCGCGGCAGTACGGCGTACCGCTCCGCCGTCCTGCTCGGTCGCACGCTCGCCCGGGCCGGCCACACCGTCGTCACCGGCGGCGGTCCGGGTGCGATGGAGGCGGCCAACCTCGGCGCCTCACTGTCCGGGTACGACGATGCCGCCGTCGACACGGCGCTCCGGACGCTGGCCGCCGTACCGTCCTTCCGCCCGTCGGTGGCCGCGTGGGCTGCAGCGGGTCTCGGCGTACGGCGTGAGTTCCCCGGCAACGGTGGAGTGTCCATCCCGACCTGGTTCTACGGGCACGAGCCGCCGAACGTGTTCGCGTCGTCCATCGCGAAGTACTTCTCCAACGCCCAGCGCGAGGACGTCCTCCTCAGCCGCGCCCGTGGCGGCATCCTCTACCTCCCCGGCGCCGCCGGCACCGTCCAGGAGATCTTCCAGGCCGTCACCCCCAACTACTACGGCGACCCCGCCACCCAGGTCCCCCTGATCCTGGTCGACATCGACCACTGGACGACCAAACTCCCCGTCTGGCCCCTGCTCCGGTCCCTGGCCACCAACCGCGCCATGTCTGCCACGATCCACCTGGTCGACACCATCGAAGAGGCAGCCGCCCTGGTCAGCTGAGGACTCTGGTGAGCCGAACGTCCTCCTCCGCGAAGCCGAGACTGGCGTAGAACCGGCGCGCCTGGGTGTTGGCGGCCCCGGTCTCCAGAGTGATCCGCTCGACACCAGCCCGAGCAGCATGCTCGACCACAGCCTCGACCAGCGCCCGGCCGACGCCCTTGCCCTCGCAGGCGGCGTCCACGACGAGTTCCCCGAGGTAGATGTCGACCTGCCCGGTCCAGTGCGTACGCTCCTCCCCCGCCGCAAACCCGGCCAGCTGCCCGCGTGCCTCGGCCACGTAGACGAAGCGGCCCGGGGCGTTGGCCCGTGCGAGGGCGTCCTCGACCCAGCGGATGACGGCCTGTCGCACCCGGTCGGGCGAGCGCCACTGCGCGACTCCTTCGGTGAGCCGGGGCGCCAGCGCCAGCACCGCCTCGCGGTCGGTCTCCGCGTACCGTCGTACTTCTGTGTGCATGGTTCAAGTTATGTCGGTGCGGTCGTTTACGGTGCGCGGCATGGTGAATTTTGTGTTGGTGCCGGGGGCCTGGCTGGGGGCTTGGGCCTGGGACGAGGTGGCGGAGGCCCTGCGGGCGGACGGGCATTCCGTGTATCCGGTGACGCTGACTGGGCTTGCTGAGCGACACGGGGCGGATTCGGCGCAGGTGGGTCAGGCGCAGCATGTAGACGACATCGTGTCGGTGGTGGAGGGGAACGAGCTTCGGGATGTCGTGCTGGCCGGGCACAGCTACTCGGGGATTCCGGTCGGGCAGGCGGCGGCGCGGATCGGGGATCGGCTGCGGCGGGTCGTGTACGTCGACTCGAACATCCCGGTCGACGGGCGGTCGTTCATCGACGGCTGGTCCCAGGAGGACCGCGCGTGGGTCGAAGGGCAGCTCGCCGAGTCCGGCGGGTTCTGGCCGCCGCTCGCCGCCGAGGACTACGCCGACCAGGACCTGTCCGACGAGGCGATCGCCCTGATCGTCAGCCGCAGTACGCCGCACCCGGGGCGAGCCATCTCCGAGCCGGCCCAGCTGGTCCGGCCGATCGGCGAGCTGCCGACCACCTACATCAAGTGCCTGATGGACGGCGCCGAGCCCTCCCGCGAGGTCGCTGAGCAACTCACGTCACCGGAGTGGGACCTGGTCGAGCTGCCGACCGGCCACTGGCCGATGTTCTCCCAACCCGCCGCCCTGGCGAAGATCCTCACCGCACTGGCCTGATGGAGAAGGCACACCATCCCAACGACCTGGCCCGGCTGCTCGTCAACCGGCTGAACGCACGGGACGTCGACGGCATCGTCGCGCTGTACGAGGAGGACGCTGTGCTGGCGCTACCCGACGGCTCGCTGGCCAAGGGTGCGGCGGCGATCCGCGCGTACTTCGCCCAACTGCCGGGCCAACAGGCCGCCCTCGGCAAGCGCTCCGAGGCGCTGGTGCTCGGTGACCTGGCGCTGACGTCCACGGTGCTGAGCCCGGAGATCGCGACCGCCGAGGTCGCCCGCCGTCAGCCGGACGGCAGCTGGCGCTGGATCCTCGACCGGCCGAACGTGTTCAGCGACCGCTGAGCCGGCCGACGGCCCGGACCGTCATGTCTTGTCGGAGGCCGCGAGCTGGCCGCAAGCGCCGTCGATCTCCTGACCACGGGTGTCGCGGACGGTGGTCGGGATGCCACCGGCCTGCAGGCGACGGACGAACTCACGCTCGTCGGCCGGGTCCGACGCGGTCCACTTGGAGCCGGGCGTCGGGTTGAGTGGGATCAGGTTGACGTGCACCCAGCCCCAGTCGCCACGCGCCGCCAGCTTCTCGGCCAGCAGGTCCGCGCGCCAGGCGTGGTCGTTGATATCGCGGATCATCGCGTACTCGATCGAGACCCGGCGCTTGGTCTGCTGCGCGTACCCCCAGGCCGCGTCCAGCACCTCGTCGACCTTCCAGCGGTTGTTGATCGGCACCAGCTCGTCACGCAGTTCGTCGTCGGGCGCGTGCAGCGACAGCGCGAGCGTGACCGGGATGCCCTCGGTGGCGAGCTGGTTGATCCGCGGCACCAGGCCGACGGTCGACACCGTGACCCCGCGGGCCGAGATGCCGAGTCCCTCCGGCGACGGGTCGGTGAACCGCCGGACGGCGCCGATCACGGCCTTGTAGTTCGCCATCGGCTCGCCCATGCCCATGAACACGATGTTGCTGACCCGGCCGGGCCCGCCCGCGATCTCACCGCGAGCCAGCGCCCGGGCGCCGTCGACGACCTGCTCGACGATCTCCGCCGTGGTCATGTTGCGCGTCAGTCCCGCCTGACCGGTCGCGCAGAACGGGCAGGCCATCCCACAGCCGGCCTGCGAGGACACGCACATGGTCGTGCGGTCCGAGTACCGCATCAGGACCGACTCGACCAGCGAGCCGTCGAGCAGCTTCCACAGCGTCTTGCGGGTCTGCCCTCTGTCGCACTCCAGGTCGCGGACCCGGGTGAGCAGCGGCGGCATCAGCTCGGCGACCAGCTTGTCCCGGGTCGCGGCCGGCAGATCGGTCATCTCGGCCGGGTCGGACACCAGCCGGGAGAAGTAGTGGTTCGACAACTGCTTGGCCCGGAACGCGGGCTCGCCCAGCGCGGCGACCGCCGTACGCCGCTCCTCCCCGGACAGGTCGGCCAGGTGCCGCGGCGGCTTCTTGGCACGGCGCGGCTCATCGAAAACAAGGGGCAGGGAGGTAGTCATAACCGACCCATTGTCGCCCGCCGCCTTTTCCATTCACAAATTCACTTCCTGCGCATGGGCCGTGTCCCGCGTCACTGTCCTAGCCGGTAGTGGTGATCGCGGCGGCTTCGGCCAGCTCCACGACCACCGCCCGGACGGCCGGTAGGACCGGCGAGGTGTTGCCCGGCAGCCAGACCATCTGCGTCGACACCGTCTGCCCCGCCAACGGCACGAACACCACTCCGGTACGCCGGAGGCTCTGCGCCGACCGGGCCAGCTTGGTCACCCCGACCCCGGCCGCGACCATCCCCAGCAGCACCTGGATGCTCGGGTCGCGGTGCACCACGTTCGGCTCGAACCCGGCGGCCCGGAACTCCTCGTCGTAGAACTCGTGCCACGGCTGCCACGAGCTGCGCGGAGTCAGGAGCCACGGATCATCAGCCAGCTCGGTCAGGTTGAGCTCGGTCCGGCCGGCCAGGGGATGTCCCTCGGGCAGGACGGCACAGACTTCCTCGGTGACCAGCGTCCGGGTCGCGAGTCCGTCGACCAGCGGCGGGCGGGAGAAGGCGACGTCGTACCAACCGTTGGTGATGCCTTCGACGAGCCGGCCGATCGTGGTCTCCTCGGTCGCCAGGTGGAGATCGGGTAAGCGTTCACGGACGGCGCGGACGACCGGCGGCAGCAGGTAGTTCGCCGTCGTCGCCAGGAAGGCCAGCCTGAGTTGGCCGGTCTCGCCGCGGACTGCTCGGCCGACCACGGTCATGGCCGCATCCGCCCGCGCCAGCACGGCCTGCGCCTCGGGAAGGAAGACCCTGCCGACCTCGGTCAGCGAAGTCCCCCGGCTGTCGCGGTCGAACAGCTTCGCGCCGACCATCCGCTCCAGCAGCGTGATCTGCTGCGACAACGACTGCTGCGCGATCGTCAATCGCGCGGCGGCCCGGGTGAAGCTCGACTCCTCCGCTACCGCGACGAAGTACCGCAACTGCCGAAGCTCAGGGGTCACAGGCTCAGGCTACTGCCGCGCCAGGTAGCCGATGTTGGTCCCGGCCGGGGTCCGGACGAAGACTCGAAGCGTGAACAACGCACACGAAAACCACAGCGAACCAGGCCGGGTCTGGCTGATCACCGGCTGCTCCACCGGCTTCGGCCGAGAGCTCGTCCTGGCCGCACTGGCCGCCGGCGACCGCGTGATGGCTACCGCTCGCCGGCCCGAGACCTTGGCCGACTTGGCCGAGCTGGGCGAGGGCCGGGTCAGTACGGCCGCCCTGGATGTCACCGACCCCACCTCGATCGAGGCCGCGGTCCAGGCGACGGTGGCCGTCTTCGGCCGGATCGATGTCCTGGTCAACAACGCCGGCTCGATGGTGATGGGAGCCGTCGAGGAGGTGTCGATGGCAGAGCTGCGCGAGCAGTTCGACGTCGTCTTCTTCGGTGCCGCCGAGGTCACCAAGGCCGTCCTGCCGCTGTTCCACGCGCAGGGCTCGGGCACCATCGTGCAGATGAGCTCACTGGGTGGGCTGAAGACATATCCCGGGTACGGCGCATACAACTCGGCGAAGCACGCGCTGGAGGGACTGTCCGAGGCCGCCGCGGTAGAGCTCGCTCTCCGGGCGGTCGAGGTGATGCCACGAGTCGGCGGC